>CAZIXG010000050.1:0-7624 GCA_964543305.1 uncultured Ruminococcus sp. | reverse complement strand
CTTAACCGAGCCGGCAGTCTGTATGGCACCACCATAAAGCAGAAGCTTTTCTGTAAGTGTGGTTTTACCCGCGTCAGGGTGGGAAATTATGGCGAAGGTTCGCCGTCTGTTGATTTCATCCTTTAAGGTCACAAAATTTCTCCTCATAATTTATTGAAACAGATAAATTTTACCACAAATTGTCGATATTATCAAGAAAAAGAAAAGATAAGTTATTTAATACCATAATTTATAAAAAACACTTTACTTTTTTTAACAAATAATGTATAATACATTCTGTTAGATTATATTCACGGAGGATATAAAAATGAAAAAGCTTATAGCATTTGTTCTCTGCATAGCTGTTATATGCACATTTTCTGTTACAGCTTTTGCTGCAGAAAGTCCCTCGGCTTCAGCCAAGGTTTCTGTTACCTTAAGAAAGGCTGATAGTATCGCTCCCACAGAAAAAAGCGATGTTTCCTATACTGTAGATAATGGTACTGTTATCACCGTTAAGGCTAACGCCGATTATGGTACATTCAACAGTTGGTCTATCTATAAGGAAGAGGTTGCCGCAACAGGCACATCCGCAAAGGCCAATGATTCGGGTGTTATCACCCTAAGCGTTGTTAATCTTGCTACCACAACCAAGGTTACCGAGGCAGTTGCAGGCACCGATTATAAAATAGTATCAGGTAGTCTCACATCATCCGAAATGAAGGTTGAGGTTTATACCGATGTTATCATCTGTGGTAACTATGATAATGTTATTACTGACCCCAATGTAAAGAGCGATTCATCTGCAACCTCTCCTGAAACAGGCGATTTTGCAGTAGCATCTATCGCTGCGGCTATGCTTATCGCAGCTGCGGTTGTATTTGGTGCTAAGAAGCAGCTTAGCAAGTAATTGGTATAAAGTTTATTACGGCAACACGCGAAGGTGTTGCCGTAATTTTTTATGTCCTGATTTCGGTACATAGTGGGCATTAAAATATATTATATACTTTATTTTTGAAGCTCTTTATGGTAAAATAATTTAAAAAGGCGGTGGTAAAAGTGCTTCAATTTATTTTAGGCAGAGCATCAACGGGTAAGACCTATGCGATAACGGAAAAAACAGCCGAATCTGTGGCCTCTGGTTTAGAGCCTGTTCTTTTGGTGCCCGAGCAGTTTTCGTTTGAAAGTGAAAAGTGCATTCTTGACCGTTTAGGTGATAACGGCGCTCAAAAGGTATCGGTTATCAGCTTTACCCGCCTTTGTGATGAAGTGGAACGGCAGCGCGGTGGAATTTGTGGTATTACCCTTAGCGAAGCCGATAAAATTATAATGATGAATAAGGCTATCCGCCGCTCAAAGGACCGCTTGCAGCGATGGGGCAGATATTCCTCCTCGGCAGGATTTTCAAAGCTTATGGTGGATACTATAGGTGAATTTAAAATAAATGCCATATCTGCTGAGGACCTTATATACGCTGCAACCGCCACTGATGACGCTCAGCTTAAATTAAAGCTTATGGATACCGCTTGTATTTATACCGAGTATGATATGGCGGTATCAGAAAAATTTATTGACCCCAGTGATAGGCTCACTAAGCTTTATAACACACTTGAGGACTATAAATATTTTGAGAATAAAACTGTGTTTTTGGATTCCTTCAAGGGCTTTACAGGTCAGCAGTATAAAATAATTGCAAGAATTTTATCACAGGCAAAGGATGTTTATATAAGCCTTACCGATAATCCGCAAGATAACCGCAGGTACGGTCTGTTTTCAAATATAAAGCATACTAAGCAGCGTATAGAAAGTATTGCTGCTGCTCACGGTGTTGATGTTGCCGAGGATATTATCTTAGCCGAAAGCCGCTATGTGGCGCAGGATATGCGCGCGCTGGAGGAGCTTATGTGTCAAGGCTCAACAGAGTATGAGGGAGATACTCCCAATATCACTCTTTGCAAGGCGGATAATATTTATTACGAGGCAGAGTTTGCCGCCCGCAATATTCGAAAAATTGTGCGTGAAAAGGGCGCACATTACAGTGATTTTGTTATAATAGCCCGCGATACCGCACCTTATGAGGATGCGCTGGAGAACGCCTGCAAAAAGCATAAAATCAGTTGTTTTATTGACCGTAGGCTCCCGCTTTCTTCACTTCCCCCCGCGGTGGCTATGCTTTCCGCCGTAGAGCTCACAAAGGGCCTTTCCACTGAAAAAATATTGAGATTTCATAAGTCGGGAATTGGCTTGTTAGAATTTGATGAAATCACCGAGCTTGAAAATTATACATATCTTTGGAATATCGATGGTAAGCTTTGGCAAAAGCCATGGGATATGAATCCTAATGGTTTTTCTGCCAATGATGAAAATGCTTCTGGTAGCGATGAAGTGCTTGCACGCTTAAATTCCTTGAGAAACAGGGCAATTTCGCCAATTATTAAGTTCAAAAACAACTTTAACGGAACAGCATCAGATATGGCGTCTGCCATAGTAGAGCTCTTTGAAGACTGTAATGCACCGCAGCAGTTTGTTAAAATTTCGAATGAGTATAAGCAAAACGGCGACAACTCTTTTAGTGACGGTATGCGCCAAAGCTGGGATAAGCTTATGGGTATACTTAATAGCCTCACTCTATGCTTTGGAGATGCGCAAATCACCCAAAAGGAATTTTGCGAAGCGCTTAATATGTCAGTGGGACTTGAAACTGTGGGAATAATCCCGCAGATGATAGATGAGGTCACCTTCGGCTCTGCAGACCGAATAAGACCTTCGAGACCAAGGTTTGCCTTTATTTTGGGCGCTAATCAGGGTGTGTTCCCCCGTATTACTCAGAGTGATGGCTTGTTTTCGAGCCTTGATAGGGAAAAGCTTGCGGCTCTTATAAATTTGCCCAATAAAACGCTTGATGCCGCAATAGATGAGGAATTTTTGCTTTATAGTAATCTTTGTTGTGCAAGTGAAAGGGTGTTCGTAAGCTGCAGTGCCAATATTGATGGTGCCGTCGCAGAGCCTTCCGCTTTTATGGAGCAGATAAGTAAAAAGCTGGGATGTAATATCCTGCACGAGCCTTCCTCTCTTTCACACGATAACCTTCCCGAAACGGCTCAAGGGGCATTTTCGTCGCTTTGCACCAGTTTTAGTGGAAACGGTGAGGATACCGCAACGCTTAAAGAGGCGTTAAAAACACAAACGGATATTGATTCGCGTGTGGATGCAGTTTTTACGAGTGTAAACAGGCCGCAATTTTCTATAAGTCGTGAAGCCGCACACAGATTATTCGGTGATAACATCAGAATGTCACCCTCGAAATTTGATACCTTTAACCGTTGTAGGTTTATGTATTTCTGCCGTTATGGGCTTAATGCACAAAGACTGCAACCCGCAGAGTTTAGCGCAATGCAGCGAGGCACCCTTGTTCATTTCGTGCTTGAAAAGGCGGTGGAAAGGCACGGCAAAAATTTAAGTCAGCTCAACACAAAACAAATATATGAGCTTGTAGACCAACTGATAGGGGAGTATCTTGATTCTATACCAGGCTATAGAAGCGTTGAAACTCCACGGCTTAAGTTCCTTGTTTCCACAATATCAAGAACGCTTAAATATGTGGTATCACGGTTGGCGTTAGAGTTTGCGCAGTCGGATTTTGAGCCTAAAAAATGCGAGCTTAAAATTGGATACGATGGCGATATAGAGGAAATTAAGATACCGATAGAACAGTATGGCAAGCTTTCTCTTACGGGCATAATAGACCGTCTTGATACCTGGAACGGCTATGTTAGAATTGTGGACTATAAAACAGGCCACAGAGATTTTAAGCTTCCCGATATTCTTTTCGGTCAAAATATGCAGATGCTTATATACCTTTATGCGGTATCTAAAAGCGAGCAGTTTGGCGGGGTGCCCGCAGGTATACTCTATATGTCCGCAAGCCGAGCTAAGGATACAACCGCCGCCAAGCGCAGAATGAATGGACTAATACCCAATGATATGGATTTAGTTTGCGCTATGGAAAAGGAAAACAAGGGTGAGTTTGTGCCGCGTCTTTCTGCGGACAAGCCATCTGATAGCTTTGTGAGGCAAGATGATTTTGATAAAATATTTGATTTTATCGAGCGCCGTCTTAAGGCATCGGGCAAGGCTATATTTGAAGGTCAGGTAGCCGCTAACCCAGTTGACGGCTTGGATAGCCCTGCTTGCAGCTATTGCGATTATGCAAGCATTTGCCGTATCGAAAAGGAAAAGGTGTTCTCAGTGCCAAAGCTATCAAACCGCGAAGTTATTGATGAAATAGAAAGGCAGGCGGAGCAGAATGGCATTTAGTCCCACAAAAATGCAGAAAACAGCTATTGAAACCGATGGTAATATACTTGTTTCCGCCGCAGCTGGCTCGGGTAAAACAGCGGTTTTGGTAGAGCGCGTTATACGCAAGCTTACAGACCCCGTAAACCCCATCAGCGCCGATAGACTTTTAATAGTAACCTTTACCAATGCAGCAGCCGCAGAAATGCGTTCAAGAATTGAAAAAAGGCTTAATGAGGAAGCGGCAAAGCGCCCTGATGATATAGCTCTTCTAAAGCAAAAGCATCTTATCGCCTTTGCCGATATATGCACCATCGACTCCTTTTGCATAAAGCTTGTGCGCGAAAATTTCGAAAAGTGCGGTGTTGAGCCTGACTTTAAAGTAAACGACGGCTCACAGCTTACTGCCGTATCACATATGGTTATGTCTTCACTTTTGGAAAGACTGATGTCAAATCCTTCACAAGAATTTAAAAAACTTCTTGAACTTACGGGCTGTGAATATGATGAGAGCAATCTTGCTTCAACAATCCAACAGATATATCTTTATAGTGTTCAAATGCCGTTTAAAGATGCTTTTTTAGGAAGCCTTATCGCACCTTATTATAAGGAGTTTGAAAAAGGTCATCCTTGGTATAATGAAACCTTTTTCTATGCGCAAAAATTGCTTTTTGAGGCATTGCTGCCTGTAGAAAAAATGGTTGAAGCGTCTATCAATGTCACTAAAAACCGTGATAAATATATAGGTTATGTGGAAACAACCGCAAGACTTGTTAAAATGCTTTTTGATTGCGTAAATAAAGGAGATTGGAACGAATTTTTCGAACTTATACATACATCTTCTCTGCAAAACGTTCCCTCGGCATTAAAGAATGACAGTTATGCGAAGAGTTTTAAGGATAACAAAAAGCGTGTTTCAGATACGATAAAAAAGCTTCAGGAATTGTTTAACAAATCAAAAGAGGATATAGAAATCAACCTTAAGTACTATTTACCGTCGGTTAAGCTACTTGTTGATTTGGTTGATGAATACGATAAAGAGCTTTTTGAAGCCTTTAAGGCGGAAAATACATTCACTTTTTATAACACCGAGCAGATGGCGCTTAACCTCCTTTGCAAATATGAAAACGGTGAAGTAGTGATGAGTGAGAATGGTAAGCTGCTTGCCGAGCGGTATGACGAGGTTTTGGTAGACGAATTTCAGGATGTAAACGACCTGCAAAATATGCTTTTCTATGTGCTTTCAAACTTAGAGGAAAAACTGTTTGTTGTTGGCGATGTTAAGCAGAGCATTTATGGCTTCCGCGGCTCAAATCCCGATAATTTCCTTAATAAAAAGGAAAGCTATGTACCTGTCGAGGAGGCTTCTGATAAAGAGGGAAAGAAGATAATTTTATCGGATAACTTCCGCAGTCGAAAAGGCGTTTGCGAAACCGTGAACTTCCTGTTTTCTCTTCTTTTAGCAGGGCAGAGGGGCAAAATCATCTATGATGAAGATGAGCGGCTTAATGCCGCGGGTGAATTCCCCGAAAGCAGTGCCCCTGCGGCAGAACTTTTGCTTGTTGATATGGCAGAGAGCGAAAGCGACGATACACTGCTTGAAAACGAAGCACGCGCAATTGCGAAATATATCATTTCTGTTATGAGCGAGGGTGAGGTTATCACTGATAACGGCGCGCTCAGAAGCGCTAAATATTCAGATTTTGCAATATTGCTTGATAAAATGAAGGATAAAGCATCGGTGGTTTCGGATATCCTCACAGATTATGGAATACCTGTGGGCTTCAGCACTCAGGGCTTTCTTGAAACTACTGAGATTTCAACCGTTATGTCACTGCTGCAGGTGATAGATAACCCACAGAATGATGTTGAGCTGCTATGCGTTATGATGTCGCCCATATTCGGCTTTACCGCTGAGGAAATGGCAGATATCCGCGCGACTCATAAAAAGGGGAATATCTATTCCGCGGTTATATCCGCCGCGGGCAACGGTAACCAAAGGGCGGCAAAATTTTTAGAGGATATAGCCGAGCTTCGCCGTCAGGCGGCGGCTTTACCGCTTGATAGGCTTATTTCTCATCTTATAAATTCCACCGATATTTTAAACCTTATGTCGGCAATGTCGGGCGGAAGACAGCGAGCCGCTAATCTGTTTTCACTTGTAAAGTATGCGGCGGATTATAGCTCGGGCGGAAGAAACGGTATTTACGGCTTTATAAGATACATTAATTCCTTGCCCGAAACCAGCTTTAAAACTCCGCCTTTGGGCGGTGAAAACTGCGTAAGGCTTATGTCTATGCACAATTCAAAGGGACTTCAGTTCCCTGTGTGCATAATTGCAAATTTAGCCTCGCAGATAAATAATGCCGATTCTATCGGCAGGGTGCTTTTTTCGGAAAAGCTGGGCATAGCCTTTAAGTATTTTGATGAGGAAACCGCGCTTGACACAAGGCTTTTAGGGCATACGCTTATCTCAAACGAAGCCTCCGCTAAAACACTTGAAGAGAGAATGAGGCTTTTGTATGTGGCGCTTACCCGCGCTCAGGATAGGCTTTGTATGGTCTGCTCTTTAAAGAATGCTGAAAAAAGACTCAAGAAAATCAATAATTCCTTGGCTCCCAATTATCCTTATATAACAGGCGATTTCCTTGATAACAGTCGCACAATGGGGGATTGGATATTAGCGGCATCGCTTTTGCACCCCGATTGCGATAAGCTGCGCTATATTGCCGAAAGCGGTATTGTGCCTATAAAGGCAGTAGAGGCCTTGAAGCTTACATATATAAACCGTGTTGATTATGCGGCATCTAACGCCGCCGAACACACTGCCTCTTTTGCGCCAAACTTTCAGTACGCAGATGAAATAGCTAAGAATATGGCGTTTGAGTACCCTGATGAGGAGCTACGCTTTATTCAGGCAAAATCCTCAGTTTCTGCTATTGCAAACAGTGCCGAGGGTGACCGCTTTGCTTTCACCGAAAAGCCTGCATTTATGCTTAAAAACGGAATTTCCGCCACTGAGCGTGGCACTGCAACGCATGCGGTTATGCAGTTTATTAATATGGACAGCAAGCCTGATATTGCCGCCGAGCTCGAGCGCCTTGTAGAGTGGCAGTTTATAACAGAACAACAAGCCAAGAGTGTTGATGTTAAGGCTATAGAGGCGTTTTTTGATAGCGCGCTTTATGAAAGAATTATGCGCTCAAAGGAATTTCGCCGCGAAATGCGCTTTTTAACCGAGGTTAAGGCAGGGGAACTTGACGCTTCACTTTCAAATAGCGCAAGGAACGCTAAAATTATCGTTCAGGGTGCAGTTGACCTTTGTTTTGTTGAGGATGACGGTGTTGTT
>CAZIXG010000049.1:0-7654 GCA_964543305.1 uncultured Ruminococcus sp. | reverse complement strand
GGTGGAAAGATGAAATTTCTTGCTATTTGTGTTAGCATAATAGATAATATCCCCTGTTTGTGATGACTGCAAAACGGAAGAATCACTTTCGCTGGAAACGGTTTCCTTTTCTATCCTATAACCGTTTACAGAATCATCGGTTGGCATATTAACGGTGACCGCAGGCTCCGAAGTGTTATCTATGGTGACGCTTTCGCCGCAACCACATAACAGCAGTGATATAATCACAAGTGAAAACATTATTATTCTTTTCATTATATATCACTTCCGTTTCATTAAATTATTATACAGTTACTAATATATAAAATCAAGATTTTGTCGAAGGATGGTGAAAAATGAATATATACGCTGATGAAAGCCGACTTTTAGCGCTTAAAGCCAAGGCAAACCGTCTGCCACAGACAGCGGGCGTGTATATTATGAAGGATAAAACCGGCAAAATCATCTATATCGGCAAGGCAAAGGCACTTAAAAACCGCGTTACACAGTACTTTGGCAGCGGTAGCGGGCACACCGAGAAGGTGCGCAGAATGGTAAGCGCAGTAGACGATTTTGAATATATTTTATGCGACAGTGAATTTGAAGCGCTTATTCTTGAAAACTCACTTATAAAGCAAAATCAGCCTAAATATAACATTCTGCTTAAGGACGATAAGGGCTATCACTATATAAAAATAACAAATGATAAATGGCGTAAAATCACCACCGCTATGCAAACCGATGATAAGGCGGCGGAGTATATAGGGCCATACTACTCGGCGTTTGTTGTGAAAGAAACGGTTGACGAGGTGCACAAAATTTTCAAGCTACCAAACTGCAACCGCTCCTTTGATAAGCCCACAAAGCCCTGCCTTAACTATCATATTGGTCTTTGTGATGCGCCCTGCAAGGGTGGTGTTTCGCTTTCACAGTATAACGAAGCTGTGAACTCTGCCATTGATTTTATAAAGCACGGCGGCGGAGAGAATATGGTGCGGTTGCTTAAAGGCAAAATGGAATTGGCAGCCGAAAATCTTGATTTCGAGTATGCCGCAAAACTGCGCGACAGAATAAACGCAATAGGAAAGCTTGCAGACCGCCAAAAAGTGGTTATGTGCACCTATAAATCGCAGGATATTTTTGCCAGCGCCACCGTTGGGGATACCGCCTGTGTTAGCGTTTTGGTTTTCAGAAATAGCCGACTCACCGATAAAAAGCATTATATTTTAGACGGTATTTTTGATAAAGACGATATTTACAGCCAATTTTTACAGCAATATTACCTTGACAGCGCGGATATACCTCCGCGCGTGCTTATAGACAGTGCCCCCGCTTCCCGAGAGCCTTTGGAGCAGTGGCTTAGTGAAAAGTCGGGCAGAAAGGTAAGTATCGTTTTGCCGCAGATAGGCGAGCAGAAAAAGCTTATTGATATGTGCCGCAACAACGCCGCTGATAATCTGGCGCAAAAGGCACAGATAAACAGTAAAGAAATGTCTGCGATAAACGAGCTTGGCAGACTTTTGGGGCTCAAGGGCGCGCCGAGGGTAATAGAAAGCTATGATATCTCAAACACTGCGGGCGATGAAAATGTTGCGGGTATGGTGGTATTTCACGATGGCAAGCCTTATAAGGCTCATTATAAGCGATTTAAGATAAAGGGCTTTTCGGGGCAGGATGACTACCGCTCGATGGCAGAGGTGCTTAACCGCCGCTTTACAGAGTATCACAAGGGTGAGGATGAGGGCTTTAGCACACTGCCCGACCTTATACTGCTTGACGGCGGCATCGGCCAGATTTCTGCAGTGGAGCCGATACTAAGCAAGCACAACATAAGCGTGCCGATTTTTGGTATGGTGAAGGATTCAAAGCACCGCACACGAGCGATAGCCTCGGGCGGCGGTGACATTGATATAAAATCAAACGGCAGCACATACCGCCTTATAACCGCTATTCAGGATGAGGTGCACCGCTTCGCCATCACCTACCACAAAAAGCGCAGAAGTGATAAAATGTTAAATTCCGAGCTTACTGCTATCGAGGGCATAGGTCCCGCTAAGGCTAAAGCGTTGCTCAAGCACTTTAAAACTATGAAGGCGATTAAAGCCGCCTCGACAGAGCAATTAAGCGAAGTCAAAGGTATTACAACTGCACTGGCACAAAGAATATTTGATACCTTTAATTAAAAAAGCAGCCAAATTGGCTGCTTTTTCATATTTGCTTTATTCTGCCTACAATACTCATTAGTAAAAACATCACAAGGTTTGTTATAACCACTGCGGCGCCCGCTGGAACATCGAATGCAAAGGAGAGCAAAATTCCCGTTGTAAAGGCTGCGGCTGCAATTATCGCCGCAACGATTACAGTGCATTTATAATGCTTGCAGATACGCATTGAGGAAAGTGCGGGAAAGGTTATTATGCTCGATATAAGCAGTGCGCCCATTATCCGCATACCGATAACCACTGTAACGGCGATGAGAATAGCTGTAACACTGTTGTAAACTCCCACATTAACACCTGTAACTGCGGCAAAATCCTCATCAAATGAGACGGCGAATATCTTTTGATAAAAAAGTATATAAACCGCAATAATGCACACTGCGCTCACTGCGGCGATTATAACATCGCTGCGGCTAAGCGCCAATATACTGCCGAACATATAGTTGCTGATATCGGTGTTCATACCTGTAGTAAGGGTGGCAACTATCACTCCCACTGCCAAGGCACTGCTTGATATAATGGCGGTTGCGGCATCGCCGTTTATTTTACTGCTTTTATTAAGCCGCAGCAACAAAAAGGCTGCAACTATTACAACGGGAATGGAAACCTTAAGCGGTGCTACACCCGCGGCAAGTGCCACCGCTGCTGCGCCAAATGATACATGTGATAGTCCGTCACCAAGCATAGAAAAGCGTTTGAGCACTAAATTTACACCTAAAAGTGCAGAGCTAGTGGATAACAATAGACCTGCAACGATAGCTCGCACTGCAAAGGGATATGAAAAAATATGCATAATAAAATTCATTTAAAATTCCCCCTTGCAATATGCTATATACTCTGCATCACTGCCAAAAAAGCTACCGTTTTCGGATAGACTTAGTATATGACAGGCTTCCTTTACCGCACGCTGAACATCGTGAGAAATCATAATTATTGCCATACCCGATTTGTGAAGCTTTCTTATAAGGGCATACATTTCTTCTTGTGATGCGCTATCAAGTCCTGTTACAGGCTCATCTAGCAGCAACACCTTTTTTGCGGCGCATAGCGCGCGGCACAATAGCACCTTTTGCTGCTGACCTCCCGAAAGGGAGCGAAATGAGGTGTTGCGCAGCTCAGAAATACCTAATATTTCCATATTTTTTATAGCCTTATCTTTAAGCTTTTTGTTATAACCAAGGCCTAAAAACGACTTGCCGCCAAAGCCTGAAAGCACGACCTCAAACACGCTTGCGGGAAAATCGCGTTGAGACTCGTTTTTCTGAGGGAGCCAGCCTATCTCATTGCGGTTAAAGCCGTTATACTCTATCTCGCCTGTGTGCTTTATATTTAACCCCAGCAAGGTTTTCATCAGGGTGGTTTTTCCCGAGCCGTTATCACCGATTATGCAAAGATATTCATTTTCGTGAACAGTGAAATTTAAATCCTTGAATATTTCTCGGTTTTCATAAAATGCAGAAAGCTTTTTTACCGTTATTATAGACATCAGGAAAGTCCCTCCTTTAAGGCTTCAGCATTCTTATATAGTATATCAACATAGGTGATTCCGCTTTCAAAATCATCAAGCGTTACATTATGAGCCGAGTGAAGCTCCAAAACCTTAACACCCGTTTGCTCTGAGAGGGCATCGGCGATATTTCGGTTGCTCATTTCGGTGCAGAAAACGGTTTTTATACCACGCTCATTTATAACCTGAGTGAGCCTTGCCATTGTTTTAAAGCTTATATCGGTGCTAGTGGCGCAACCGCCGAATGCGGCTTCATATTCTATGCCGTATTCGTGGGTAAGATAAGCAAACGGAAAGCGGTCGGCAACGAGGATAAACGGGTTTTTTACTGCCGACACAGTGGTCTTAATTTCTGTTGCGGCAGCGGTTATTTTTTCGATATAAGAGCTACTGTTTTCTTGGTATTCGATAGTATTTTGAGGGTTAAGCTCACACAAAAAATCACATATGCTTTGCACCATCAAAGCAGCGTTTTTAGGGGATGTCCATATATGCTCATCACCCTCGTGGTTGTTGTGCTCGTGATGGTGGTCTTCGTGTATATGCTCGACCTCGTTTATAAGAGCGAGCGAATTTATATCACTACTGCTTAGCAGTGTTTCCACCCAGGTATCGCTCTCACCGCCGATATAAAGGAAGGCATCACACTCGCTCACTGCCACCATATCAGAGGGCAGTGGATCATATGAATGCACCTCTGTGCCCGGGCGGATAAGCATTTTTAAATCGATACTATCCCCGCCTACCGCACGGGCAAAGTCATAAAGTGGAAAAATGGTGGTAACCACAGAAATTTTATCACCTTGCGGTTGCACCTCTTTTGGCGTGCAGCCGCATAATGTGAGTAGACAAATAAGGCAAATTAAAAGCTTTTTCATTTTATGAGCATTCCTCGCAAATGCCGTAAAGCATTGTTTTAAGATGGTTTATTTTAAAGCCGTGATGTGAATTTATATGCTTGGTCATTTCATCCATCTGTTCACACTTCATATGGATAAGCTTTCCGCACTTTTCGCATTTAAGATGGAAATGCTCGTGGCAGTTGGATGCGGGTTCAATATACTGATAGCACGCGCTCTCCTTAGCAGAAGGCGAATATTTTCGCACTCTTCCCTCAGTCGCAAGCCGCTCAAGGCAACGGTATACGGTGGTTCTTCCCACACTTTCCCCTGCACTTTCCAGTAGCAAACAAAGACTATCTACGGTAAAATGCTCTTCGGGGTTTTGTTTAACATATCGCTCAACAATAGAACGCTGTTTTGTTTTATAAGCTGTGGTATTCACAAGATATTCCTCCGATTTTTGAATTTGAAATTCGTTTTCAAATTATACCGCATTCCCCTATCTTTGTCAAGTTTTTAACATTGCTTGTAAAATGCACTTATATATAGTATTATATATTATATATGTTTTGTGTGTCGGTTTTTGGCGATGACTGCAAAAAATCGCACCTATAAAAATATTATTATGGAGGTTAATTATGAAACTTGCTGAAAGTATTTTACGACCTGTAAAATATATTCGCGGCGGAATGCATCTGCCACATCATAAAAACACCGCCGAAACGGAATCGGTTATTATGCCGACACCCGAAAAGGTTTATATTCCCCTATCTCAGCACATAGGCGCTCCTTGCAACAGTGTTGTTAAAAAGGGTGACTATGTTTATGTTGGAACTCTTATCGCAGAATCTTCGGCTTTTGTGAGTGCCCCGATACATTCGAGTGTTTCGGGCACCGTTGCAGATATTAAGGATATTCCGCTTAACAGCGGTTTACTAAGTAAGTGCATTGTCATTGAGTCCGATGGCAAGATGGAGCCCGACCCCAAGCTTAAGCCGATGAAAATTAAAAGCGCGGCAGATATCGTTGAGGCTTCTAAGGCTTGCGGACTTGTTGGCCTCGGCGGTGCGGGCTTCCCAACACATGTTAAGCTAGCACTTCCAAAAGAAACTAAAATCGATACGCTGATAATTAATGCCGCTGAGTGCGAGCCTTATATCACCTCCGATTATCGCGAGTGTATGGAAAACTTCAGCGATATTATCGAGGGTATTTACCTGATAAAGAAACACCTTGATATAGAAAAGGTTGTTATCTGTGTTGAAAACAATAAGCCACGCGCTATAGAAAAACTTTATGTGGTGGCAAGTGACCACCGTGACTCCGATGATACAGTAAAGCTTATGAAGCTACCCGCTTGCTATCCACAGGGTGCTGAAAAGGTTATTATTTATTCTGCTACGGGCAGAAAGCTGCCTGCAGGCAAGCTGCCAAGTGATGTTGGCTGCATTGTTATGAACATTACAAGCATTGCCGCTCTTTACCGTTTTGTTTCAACAGGTATGCCGCTTACAACCAAGCGAATCACGGTTGACGGCACGGCAGTGGGCGAGCCTAAGAATCTTATCGTTCCGATAGGCACACCGATAAAGGATGTTTTAGACTTTGTGGGCGGCATTGATGAAAATGCCGATAGAATAGTAATGGGCGGACCAATGATGGGTAACCCCGTTGCTTGTGATAGCGCGGTAATTGAAAAGCGCACCAACGCAATTCTCGTTATGAAGGAAGAAAAGCCCGCCCCACAGACTGCCTGCATCCGCTGCGGCAGATGCGCTTCTACCTGCCCGATGAAGCTTTACCCCGCTATGGTTGAAACTGCAGTTAACAGCGGAAACACCGAAGGGCTTGACAAGCTTAACATTAACTACTGTATGGAATGCGGTTGTTGTTCATATGTTTGTCCCGCTAAGAGGCCCCTCACTCAGGTTATGAGGGTTGCAAAAGCAGAACTGAGGAGGCAGAAAAAATGAAAAGCTTTTTAAATGTGTCATCCTCTCCGCATATAAGGCACGAGGATACCACCAGCGGCATTATGGCTGATGTTATTATTGCCCTTTGCCCCGCCGCGATTTATGGTTGCGTGCTTTTCGGTTGGAGAGCCGTTATCTTAATTTTAACCACTGTGCTCACAGCGGTGCTTGCAGAATTTTTATGGAATATTATTTTACATAAAAAACAGACTATAGGAGACCTTTCGGCTATTGTTACGGGACTTCTGCTTGGTATGAACCTGAGCCCATCGGTACCTGTTTGGGTTGCGGCTATAGGCAGCATTGCGGCGATAATCGTTGTAAAGCAGATGTTCGGCGGCTTGGGTTATAACTTCGTTAACCCCGCAATCGCGGCAAGAATTGTGCTGCTGGTATCGTTCCCCTCTTTTATGACGGCCTTTAACGAGCCTATAACGCCAGATGTTATTTCCTCGGCTACACCCTTAGCAGATAGCACAGGCGTTACACTGAAAACCTTGTTTTTTGGTATGCACTCGGGCTCTATCGGCGAGACCTCGGCATTTCTGCTTATAATTGGAGGCATTTATCTCGTTATAAGAAGGGTTATAAGCCCTATCATACCTCTTACATTTGTGGGAACTGTGGCGCTGCTTACCTTAATAAGCGGCGGCGACCTTGGTGTTTCGCTTTTCGGCGGCGGTCTTATGCTTGGCGCCATATTTATGGCAACCGACTACACCACAAGCCCAACAACACCACTCGGCAAGCTGATATTCGGTATTGGCTGCGGCGCTATCACCTTTGTTATAAGAAAGTTCGGCGCACTGCCTGAGGGTACTTCTTATGCTATAATTCTTATGAATATTTTAGTACCCCATATCAACCGCTTCACACTCTCAAAACCCTTTGGCTGGGGGGAGGTAGTAAAGCATGAATAAGATACTTGAAATACTGAATAAGGCACTCGGATTTATAAAGAAATTTTATAAAGAAAACACAGAAATTATAACACCCACGCTCGTTATGGTGAGCATCAGTGTTGTGGTAACACTGGCACTTAGCTCCACCAATATGCTGACCGAGGGTAAAATCGCGCAGATAACCAAACAAAATAACGATAAGGCTATGACCCGAGTTATCAAGGCCGAAGCC
>CAZIXG010000048.1:0-7724 GCA_964543305.1 uncultured Ruminococcus sp. | reverse complement strand
TAAGCGATAGCCTTGATATAGCAGCCTTCATTATTTTTGGTGATGTTGAGCTCACAATTGCGGGCTGTGCCGAGCTTTTAAAGCGCGCTCCCGAGTTTGATGTTATACTCACTCCTGAGGCTAAGTCAATTCCTATGGCTTATGAAATGGCGCGCCAGTCGGGCAAGCCTTATATAATTGCCCGCAAGGGTGTTAAGGTTTATATGCGCAATCCCTTGAAGGTTGAACTGACCTCTATCACAACCCAAAAGAAGCAGGAGCTTTATCTTGGCGAAACCGAGGTAAATATGATTAAGGGTAAGCGCGTGCTTATAATTGATGATGTTATAAGCACAGGCGAGTCGCTTGCGGCAGTGCGCGAATTGGTAAGCCGCGCGGGTGCTACTGAGGCAGCCGCGTGCGCATTTTTAGCCGAGGGCGATGCTGCCGAGCGCGATGATATAATTTTCCTCGAAAAACTACCATTGTTCTTTAAGTAAGAGGTAATAAAAAATGGATGCTTTAAATCAATTTGAAATAGGAATCCTCGATTTTATAAGAGAAACCTTTTCATGTAAATTCTTGGATTATTTCTTTGTCGGCGTTACAACTCTTTCAAACAAAGGCATTTTCTGGATAATATTAGCGCTGGTTTTACTTTGCTTTAAAAAAACGCGCAAGACAGGAATTTGTCTTGGAGCCACACTGCTGATAGGCGAAATTTTAGGCAATCAGATTCTCAAAAAGCTTTTTGAGCGTCCAAGGCCTTATACTGTAAACCCTGATGTAACGCTGATTATCGATAAACTTTCAAGCTTTTCTTTCCCATCGGGACATTCGCGTTGCGCGGTTGAGTGCTCTATCGCCATTTTTGCAAATAACAAAAAGTGGGGAATAGCCGCCATTGCTTTAGCGGTGCTTACCTGCCTATCGAGAATGTACCTTTATGTGCATTATCCAACGGATGTGTTAGCAGGCGCGGCACTCGGCGTGCTTGACGGCTTGCTTGCAGTGTTTATCGTAAAGAAAGCATATGAATATTTTGAAAACAAAAAACTGAAAAAGGCATAAAATAAACCGCCTCGAATATTGAGGCGGTTTTTGCTATTTTAAACCTTTATATATTTTATTTTTAACGGTTTCCCATACTTACGCGTATATTCTACCATTGATTTAGTGCCCCTACTTTGACTGTTCCAAAAACAAATAACATAATCTGCCGATTTAGCCATTCTTTCATTTCTGATAGGACCCGCCATCTTGCCGTATTTATCCCACTCGGCGGGGTATCTTTTTATCTTAAAACCATTCTCGGCAGCATATTTTTCGCCAAGCATATCAGCGCCCCTGCACCCACCTGAAATAAAAACAATTTGATATTTTTCTCTTATTTCTCTTATACAAAAATCAATATATTTTTTGCCTCATCATAGTCATTATAATCTCTGCACCCTGCAATTGCGACTTTTTATCATAATATCTTCCTTAATTTATGGGGATTATATCCCCTTAATATTTAGGATTATAACCCCCATAATATTTATTGTCAAGGGGGGTTATTATGATAGTTTTTGATAGGTTATGGATTACAATGAAAAATAAAGGGTTTTCAACATACAAGTTGAGAGAAATGTGTGGGATAGACAGTAAAACTATCCGCCGACTTAAAGCAAACGAAAACATCGAAACAAAAACAATTGATAAGCTGTGCGCGGCGCTTGATTGCAGAATAGAGGATATTGCAGAATTTATAAATGAATAGCAAAAAGGCTTGGGGATTTCCCCAAGCCTTTTGTGGTTTTATTAAACTCTCTTTGCAAGAACTTCCTTCTCGTATTTTTCAACGAGTGCGAACCACTCGCCATCCTTCGGAACGCCGCAACACTCGCAGTAGTAGTTCCAGATGTCGCCGAAGGGCAGTGTTTTTGCCTCTTCGCTTTCAACCATAAGTCTGGTGTAGTTTCCTTCATCCTGAAGCTTCTTGAGAGCGGCATTTGGTGTAAGCATTGCCTGAAGCAGTGCCTTCTGCCAGCTTCTAAGACCAACAGTCCAAGCAGAGATACGGTTGATGCTTGCATCAAAGTAGTCAAGCGCCATATAAACGCGGTCGAAGGCATCATTTCTAACGATTTCCTTTGCCATCTCGCGTGTTTCATCATCGAAAAGCACTACGTGGTCAGAGTCCCAACGAATGGGGCGGGTGATATGTAAAGCAATTTCGGGGAAGAAAGCAAGAAGCGCGGGTATTTTATCTGAAACCACTTCGGTCGGGTGGTAGTGACCGTTATCCATTAGCGGCAAGCAACCATCGTGCATAGCGGCAAATGAGAGTGAAAACTCAGCAGAGCCAACGGTATATGCCTCAACACCGATACCGAACACCTTTGATTCAACGCAGGGCTTAACCTTAGCTTTATCAAACGGCTCAGAAAGAATAGCCTCAATAGATTCCTTATAACGAACGCGAGGTCCCATTCTGGCTGCAGGGATATCCTTAAGGCCATCGCCCGTCCAGATATTCATAACGCAGGGAACGCCTGTTTCCTCAGCGAAGTACTGTGAAATTCGGATACAAGCCTTGCCGTGCTCTATCCAGAAGTTGCGGATACTTTCATCAGGGCTTGAAAGGGTGAGACCGCTGTTTGCCATAGGGTGAGAGAAGAAGGTTGGGTTGAAGTCAAGTCCCATACCGTGTTTTTTTGCAAAGTCTACCCACTTTTTAAAGTGGCGAGGCTCTAATTTATCGCGGTCAACAAACTCGCCATCCTCAAAAATCGCGTAGCAAGCGTGAACATTGATTTTCTTCATACCAGGGCACAAAGAAATAACCATATCCATATCGGCCATAAGCTCTTCGGGGGTGCGCGCACGACCGGGGTAGTTGCCTGTGGTCTGAATACCGCCTGTTAAGGGGCCGTCCTGATCAAAGCCCTTAACATCATCACCCTGCCAGCAATGGAGGGAAACAGGCTGTTTTTTAAGTGTTTCGATAACGGCATCAACATCTATGCCGAGTGCCGCATACTGTTTCTTTGCTTCTTCTAATCTGCTCATTTTATATAATTTCCTCCTGAAAGAAAAATGATTAACCTTTAAAGCTTGGAATATCCGTGGCAGTTAACAAGTGCATCCAGCTTAACGCCCTGCTTGCAAAGCGGACAGTCGTGGGATGAATAGTTGCCGTAATCAGGCAGATCCTTGGGGTTGAATACCGAGTTCACGGTTATACCGCCGCACTTTTCAACAGTGGCAAATATTGAGGAAATACCCGCAACCTTGCCGCCGTAATACTTAACCGCATCAACCGCCGCCTGAACAGTTCTGCCTGTGGCTACCGATACCGCAAGAACAAGCACATTCTTGCCCTCTATCATAGGCACAATATTATCGCGGAAAAGCAACTGGCTTGAGTTCGTAGCCTCTGGGGTTACAACATAAATAGTCTGGTGGGCGTTCATATTAATAAAATCTGCACTTGTAAGCTTATCTGCAAGGCAGGTGCCCACAACCTCCATACCGTCAAGACAGAGGATGGTGTCAACTATTGTGTTGTGGCGGTAGTAGGAGCAAAGCTCTTCTGCCACTGCTTTTGCTTCGGATAATCGGGATTTTTGTGCCGCAACATCTATAAAATAATTGCTATGGCTGTTGCTGGTAGCAAAATGTCCCTTTAAAACACGCAGATATAAATTTTCACGCTTGGTCTGGATTTTTATCACATTGTCAGTTGGCATAGTCTGCTTCTCCTTATATTTTATTATACATATTTTACAATAAAACAGACTGAATTACAAGTATATTATTGATTTTCTAAAAAAATTAGTATATTATTGTTTTGTGAAATGTATTTAGGAGTTTTAAAATAATGGATAAGAGTGAAAAAAGGCAGCGGGCTATCCGCCGCCGCAGAATATTTATAGCAGCCTGCATTGTGGTTTTAGTAGCGTGCATTGCCGTTATCGGAGTTGTTGTGTCGGCAATTATAAGGTCGTTTGATGATGATAGCTTCACTTCCTCACAAGGCTCGGTGTCAGGTGATAATTCATCCACAGTGTCCGAGCTGGAAAAGGCAGAAGCCGTTACCGCCACCGTTTTAAACACAGGCGATCTTTTAATGCACGATAATGTGCTTTGGGGCGCCAAGACCGATAGCGACTATGATTTTTCTGCTTTTTTTAAGGAAGCGAATAAATATATAAAATCCGCTGATTTTGCGGTCGCTAATTTAGAGGTTACCTTAGGCGGCACCGCCGCGGGCCAATACTCGGGCTATCCTTATTTCAATTCCCCAGATAGCCTGCTGGATTTTCTTAAAGCGGATGGCTTTGACCTGCTGCTTACCTCCAATAACCACTGCTTTGATACAGGTGTAAACGGTCTTAAAAGAACCGTTTCGCAAATAAAGTCAAGCGGTATGGACTTTTTGGGCACCAAGGAAACCGAAGCCGACCCGACATATCTTATCAAGGATATAAACGGAATTAAGATAGGTATGGTGTGCTATACCTATGAAACGGGCAGAGATGCTGATGGCACCAAGTATATAAACGGAATCAGAGTGCCCTCTTCAAGCGGCGCGCTTATAAATTCCTTTAGTTATAGCTATATAAATGATTTCTATTCTGAGGCACAGTCGGTAATAACCTCTATGGAAAATGCGGGTGCAGATGCGGTAGTGTTTTATATGCACTGGGGCAACGAATATGAAACCGCCCCAAACACCTGGCAAAAAACCATAGCGCAAAGGCTTTGCAATATGGGCGTTGATGTTATAGTGGGCGGCCACCCTCATGTTATCCAGCCGATAGAGCTATTATATGCCGAGGGCGGTGAGCATACCACAGTATGTCTTTATTCTATGGGTAATTCCATATCCAACCAACGAATAGAGGAGATGGGTAGCGACTGCCCAACAGGTCACACCGAGGATGGTGTTTTGTTCAGCTATACCTTTGAAAAGCTCCCTGATGGCAGTGTGGAGCTTTCAGGTGTTGATATAATCCCAGCTTGGGTTAATCGTTATGGCAACGCGCGCGATTATGATTATACAATGTATCCACTTGAAACTGCCAATATGGCTGATAGCTACGGACTTGATAGCACAACTGCAAACAAAGCGCGAGCATCCTTTGAGCGCACAAAGAAGATAGTTGCAAAGGGGCTTACCGAGTGCCAGCAGGCGTTAGGCTGTGATATCCGTTTTGCAGAGTAGGTGATATGAATTGTCTTTGAAATTTGATATTCAGCTTGCCGATTTAAAGGTTAATATTGACTGTCGCAGCGATTTTGTTCGCCGCTTTTGCAAGGACTATTTGGTAGAGAACACGGATAGCCCAGATATTTGTGCCGCCGCGAGCGAAGAAGCAATTTCTGCCGAGTGCAAGGCGGCGCCGAAGGTTTCTCCCGAGTATTGTGAAACACTTTGTATATACCGCAGTATCGCAGAACGGCTCCCCGAATTTAACCGCCTCGTTTTCCACGGTGCCAGTATAGAGTATGGCGGGCGTGCGTTTGTGTTTACCGCACCAAGCGGCACAGGCAAGACCACGCACATTACTCTTTGGCAAAAAAATCTTGGCGACAGTGTGCGGATAATCAATGGAGATAAGCCTATAATTAAGGTTGATAAGGCTTCCGCAATTTACGGTACACCTTGGGCGGGCAAGGAAAATTTGCAGAATAATATAAGCGCGCCGCTTGCGGCAGTTTGTATTATAAAAAGGGGAAAGAAAAACAAGATAAGCCGAGTGGAAAACGGTGATGCTATAAAAAATTTGATGACTCAGGTCTATCTGCCACATAGAGCCGAAGCACTTTCAAAAACGCTTTCGCTTCTTGGCACACTTATAGAAAACACACCCGTTTATCTGCTTGAATGCGATATATCGGATGAAGCGTTCAAAACCTCATTTGAGGTGCTCACAGGGGAAACTGTTACTAATTAGCAATTAGCAATTAGATTAGATTAAAAATGTTTTGTCATTCTGAGGAACAAAGTGACGAAGAATCTTAAAGAAAAAATACAATTAAAGCACCTGCTGTATTAAACGGACAGTCGAGGACGCCTGTCCCTACATAGTATGTTTAATACAGCAGGTGCTTAAAATTTTATTTAGTTGTGAATTTTAATATATCGTCTAACATTTGTTCCTTGCAGGTATCGTTATGTATTTCGTGGCGGCAGTTTTCATAAAGCTTAATTGCCACATCGCGGTGTCCGCTTTTAATAAGGCTTTGGTAAACCTCACGAACGCCCTTGCCGTAATTGCCAACGGGGTCCATATCGCCTGAAACCAAAAGAATTGGCATATCGGCGCGCATTTCATTAAACCACCGCTTATCGTTGCAAAGGCTGATAAGCGTTATAAGGTCGTGCATAGCGGATACTGTGAAGTGGAAGGTGCAGTATTTATCCTGCTCATATTTTTCGATGATGCTTCTGTCCTTTGTGAGCCAGTCATACTGCGATAGCCCTTCAAATCGCTTGTTATATGCTCCAAAAGCAATATTCTCGATAAACGGGGAAATAGCACGCGGACCGCGAACTGCCTTTATTATGCGGCAAAGAAGCAGTCCTGCCGCGGCGGCAGGGTTTTTACCCGCAGTGCCGCAGATTATAAGCTTATCGATAAGCTCGCCGTATTTCGCGGCATACAGACGAACAATAAATGAGCCCATACTGTGTCCCATAAGGATAAAAGGCACATTTGGATATTCTTTTCTTATTTGGTCGGCAAAGATTTTAACATCCTCTATAAGATATTTATAACCATCCTTTTCGGCAATAAAGCCAAGGTCGCTTTCCTTTGCCGTTTTTCCGTGACCAAGGTTATCAAAGCCAAAGCATACAAAGCCCGAGGCAGCTATTTGTGACATAAGCTCATCATATCTGCCGATATATTCGGTCATACCGTGCACCAAATGAAAAAGCCCTCGCACCTCGCCCTCGGGTACATAAGCGATGCCGCGAAGTGTGTTTTTGCCATCGCTTGACCTGACTTCTATTTCGCGTTTATTAAACCTCATATTGTTCACTCCTTAGAAAATGATATTGTGCTTTTTATGGCGTTTTTCCAGCCCAAAAGCCGTAGGCTTCTGCTTTTATCATCAAGAGCGGGGGTATATTCTAAAGCATTGCAGTTAATCTTTTCGGTATCGCTTATGCGCTCAATCAGCCCACAGCTAAGCCCCGCCAGCAAAGCAGCCCCAAGCGCTGTTGCCTCGGCGTTTTCGGGGCGGATAACCTTTAAATTTGATATATCTGCCTGAAACTGCATCAAAAAGCCGTTTCTTGCGGCGCCACCGTCTGCTTTAAGCGTAGTAACCTTTACCATAGCATCGTTTTCCATAGCAGATATAAGGTCGTTGGTCTGATAGGCTATGGCTTCAAGCGCCGCGCGCACAATGTGGTTTCTGCCAGCGCCCCTTGTGAGCCCGCAGATGGTGCCTCGGCAGTACATATCCCAATAAGGCGCGCCAAGCCCTGCAAAGGCGGGCACAATATAAACCCCTGCGCTATCGCTCACTGCGTTTGCGCACACTTCACTTTCGGCGGCGGTTTCGATTAGCTTCATTTCATCTCTTAACCACTGAATAACCGCGCCGCCTATAAACACGCTTCCCTCGAGCGCGTACTGTGTGGGATTATTACCCACAGTTGCCGCTATTGTGGTAACAAGTCCGCTTTTACTTTGCACTGCCGCGTTACCTGTGTTCATAAGAAGGAAGCAGCCTGTGCCGTAGGT
>CAZIXG010000047.1:3453-7763 GCA_964543305.1 uncultured Ruminococcus sp. | reverse complement strand
ACTCGTGTTACCGCCGTGAAAGGGCGGTGTCTTAGGCCTCTTGACCAACGGGCCGAATGGTGGCTGTAATTGGATTCGAACCAATGACACTGCGGGTATGAACCGCATGCTCTAGCCAACTGAGCTATACAGCCTTGTTTTTTACTCGCCAATTTTTGCCGAGCCAATACATTATATATTCTAAAGAGCCGTTTGTCAAGTAAATTTTACAAAAAATATGGGCAAATTCGCATTTGCCCATAGTATATGCTTTTTTGTTCAATTTATATATCTGTGCCGTTTTCGATAATGTTGCTGTAAATAAGGTTGTAGCCGAAAGCAGACTCCTCATTTTTAACAAACAGTGATACGGCGCGCTCGCTCTTAGCCTCGCTATCGTGGTCACCTATAGTTACATCGGTTATAACGGTGAAGCTGCCATCCTCATTCTCACTTACAGACACAATTTCGTGATTATATGAGGTGAAGCCGCGAGGGATGATATATACATATCCGTCCATATGTGGAAACTCGGCATTAAGTGCGGAAAGGTCGGCAATTTCAATACCATACATATCCTTCACAAAGCCCTTAACATAGGTTTCGTTTATAAAATCCTCATTCTCGGCATCTCTTAAATGCAAGAGTGCTAAAACCGAATTGTTTACAACCTCATCCGCGCTATCGAAGGCGGTGTTATAAACATAATTGTGATTTAACATATTAAGAAAACGGGCGGAGTTCACATCGGTGGAAATTTCCTCAGCCGCTACCGCCTTTACCACCTGCGCCTTTGCCGCAGCAGGAGCTATCAAAGAAGAGCATACGGATACCATAACAACTGCCAAAAGCAAAGCTATAAGCTTTTTCATATCCATCGCTCCCCTCAAATACTTTATATATTATATTATACTGTTGATTTCCCAAAAATTAAGGAACAATTTGGTTACAAAAGATTTCAATTCTGTTACACTTTTGCCAAGTTTTTCTCTAAAATCTATCAATTTTTTACAATTTGTTACTTTTTAACAAATTTATAATAAAAGTTTGAAAAAATTAGTTGTAAATGCTTAATGTATGTGATATAATATTTGCATTATAGAATTCATAAAGAATTCAGAGGAGTGTACACTTATGAAAAACTATTCAGCTGAAAATGTTAAAAACTTAGCCTTTGTAGGCCACGGAAATTCGGGTAAATCCACACTGGCAAGTTCTATACTTTATTACGGAAAGGCAGTAGAGAGAATAGGTAATACTTCTGAGGGTACCTCGCCATTTGATTTTGATGCAGAAGAGAAAAAGCGCGGATGCTCTGTTTCTACCGCGGTATATTCACTTGAGATGGGCGATACAAAGCTTAATCTTATCGATGCGCCCGGACTTTTCGATTTTGCGGGCGAGTCCGCACAGGCGATTGCCGCTGCCGACAGTGCAATAATCACGATTTCGGGCAAATCAGGTCTTACCGTTGGTGCTAAGCAGTCCTTCCAGCAGGCTCGTGCTTTAGGAAAAGCGGTTGCATTCTTTATCGGTAAGCTAAATTCCACCCACGCGCATTTCTATCGTGTAATTTCTGCGCTTGTTGCAAATTACGGTGCTATTATCTGCCCCGTTGTGGTGCCTTACATAGTAGACGATGCGGTTAAGTGTTATGTTGACTTAGTTTCAAATAAGGCTTACACTACAGATGGTATTAAGCTTACCGAATGCGCTATGCCCACTAGTGATGAGGTGGACAGTATGCGCGAAATGCTTATTGAGGCAGTGGCTTCTACAGATGAAGGCCTGATGGAAAAATACTTCGGCGGCGAGGAAATAACCGCAGATGAAATGATAGCAGGTCTCAAGCTGGGCGTAGCATCGGGCGAAATCTGCCCTGTATACTGCGGTGTTCAGCTCACAGGTGATGCGATACCGCTCTTTACCGATAGCATTATAAAGGTTCTGCCCAGCGCAAAGGATGCCAAGATTACCCTTGCTGATGGCGAGAATATAAGCCCTGATGAAGCAAAAGAAAATGCGGCATTTATTTTCAAAACCATTGCCGACCCGTTTGTAGGCAAGCTTTCCTACTTTAAGGTAATTTCAGGCAAAATAACAGGTGATATGCGCCTTAAGAACTCCCGCACGCTTGAGGAGGAGCGCCTTTCCAAGGTTATGTGGCTTAAAGGCGGAAAGCAGGAGGATGCGCAGGCTATAGCCGCTGGTGACATTGGCTCGGTTTCAAAGCTTGGCGGCACGCTGACAGGCGACACTCTTTCTGTCTCGGGCAAAATTGCGGTTGCCGCTATCGACTTCCCCGCTCCCACACTTAAAACGGCGGTTTACCCCGTTAAGAAGGGTGATGAGGAAAAGATTAACTCAGGTCTTGGCCGTATCACCGAGGAGGACCCCACCCTTAAGGTTCAGATGGACAACGAAACCAAGGAGCTTGTTATGCTCACTCTCGGCGAGCAGCATACAGATATAATTGTATCCAAGCTTAAAAATAAGTTTGGCTGTGAGGTAGAGCTTAAGAAACCAAAGATAGCCTACCGTGAAACCATTCAGAAGGCGGTTAAGGCTCAGGGCAGACATAAAAAGCAGTCGGGCGGTCACGGACAGTTCGGCGATGTTTGGATAGAGTTTGAGCCCTGCGACAGTGATACCCTTATCTTTGAGGAAAAGGTGTTCGGCGGTGCAGTTCCCAAGAATTTCTTCCCCGCAGTTGAAAAGGGACTTCGTGATTCCACCGCAAAGGGCGTGCTTGCGGGCTACCCGATGGTGGGCATTAAGGCAACTCTTGTTGACGGCTCCTACCACCCCGTTGACTCATCGGAAATGGCATTTAAGACGGCGGCTTCAATTGCCTTCAAGGAGGGCGTTTCAAACGCAAGCCCTGTTCTTCTTGAGCCCATCGGCACACTTAAGGTTAATGTTCCTGATGATATGCTCGGCGATGTTATCGGTGATATAAACAAGCGCCGCGGCAGAATAATCGGTATGAACCCGCTTGAAAATAAAACACAGGAGGTTATTGGCGAGGTGCCGATAGCCGAAATGTCTGACTTTGCGACCGCTATGCGCTCGCTCACTCAGGGAACCGCCACATTCACAATAGAATTTGCAAGGTATGAAACAGTGCCCGCAAACATAGCACAAAAAATTATCGAAGAGGCAAATAAGGAATAAGCTAAAATTAAAGAGCACGCAGAAAATTTTCTGCGTGCTCTTTTTTATCTCTTTCATTTACTTCAGCGGCTCAAAATCGCTCGCTGGGTGCTTGCACCAAGGGCAGATAAAATCAGCGGGAAGCTCCTCACCCTCATAAACATAACCGCATATCTTGCAAACCCAGCCTTTCTTCTTTTGAGGTTGCGGCTTTGGCTTCACATTATCCTGATAATAGGTATAGGTCATTGTGCGGTCATCCGAAATGACCTTCTGCTCGGTTATCTCGCATATAAACATGGTGTGGGTATCAAGGTCAACGCTCCTGTGCACCTTAAGCGATATAAAGGCATTGATATTCTGCGGCAAAACCGCCAAGCCGTTTGATGAACGCGCGGGGGAAGTACCCTCAAATTTATCCTTATCTCTGCCGCTTTTAAAGCCGAAGTTTTCAAAAACAGAAAAGGGTGCTTTATCAGAAAGGCAGTTCACATTCATAACACCTGTTTTATTAATTATATCGTGGGAATATGCGGTTTTATTGATGGTAACCGCTATGCGGTCGGGCGTGTTTGTGACCTGCTGAACGGTGTTTACTATCATACCGTTATCGCGCTGCCCATCCTTAGTGGTTACAACATAAAGACCGTATGCAATATTAAAAAGCGCATTTTTCATAAATTAATTACCTCCGATATATAATTTCATTATATTTTAGCCAAAGCATTTATATGTTCACAATTGCAGGCAAAATTCCATTATCTCGGATATCGATTACGGCGTATGTGTTGGGTCCGTTTCTCGACTGCGCACAGGAGCCAGGATTCACAATATACAAGCCATCATCATATTTTATATCAGGGATATGTGTGTGTCCGTATAGCACTATACTGCACCCCGCCGCTTTAGCCGTGGCGGAGAGCGCGCCTATGCCGCCCTTTACACCAAAATTGTGGCCGTGTGTCATAAACACTTTTATATCCCCCAGCTTTATTATATCGCTTGTGGGGTAGTCTGAAATAAAATCGCAGTTGCCCGATACGATATGAAAGTGTTTATCGGTGTATTCATAGGTAAAGTCCTCTATATCGGCAGTCAGGTCGCCTAAAAAGAATATATGGCTGGCGGATTCCTCGCGGCGCAGTATTCTATCAACAACGCTTCCGCGCTTATGGGAA
>CAZIXG010000047.1:0-3443 GCA_964543305.1 uncultured Ruminococcus sp. | reverse complement strand
AAATCACAACTATGCGCACTGCCTCACCTCATAAAGCTTTAAACTCTTACATATATTATATTACATTATTGGGGGGAATTGCAATGAATAATAATAGTTTGCCCGATAAAAACGCTCTGCTTGCAGCTCTTATGAAGGCTTCAAACGGAAAAATCGATAAAAATGCCGCCGAAAAGGCAGCCGCGGGTGACACTGCTGCAGCACTTAGCAGTCTTGATGAAGAAAGCCAAAAGCGCATAACCGCCGCTCTTGCAGATAAGGAGGGGCTTAAAAAGCTTTTGAGCTCTGAAGCGGCGCAGAAGCTGATGAAAAATCTAATGGGCGGGGAACGAAAGAATGGATGATTTAAGCGAGATGCTGGCGGGGATACTCAACAATCCTGAAAGCCTTGAGCAGGTGCGGCAGATGGCAGAAAATCTTATGGGCGGCAATGAGGAAAAGCCTGAGAAAGGTTCGGATCCAGATATTTCCTCACTTTTGGGTGACGGCGGACTGGATATTGCACAGATGGGAACTGTTATGAATATTTTATCTCAGCTAAAGTCTCGAGGAAACGATAGCCGCGCCCAGCTGCTGTTAGCGCTTAAGCCGCACCTGAGCCCTCCAAAGCGCGAAAAGGTGGATACGGCGGTAAAGCTACTCAAAATTATTGATATACTTCCCTTGTTAAAGGATAGTGGGATACTGAATCTGTAATAATTAATGTGTGGTGATTTTTGTGGCGGATACATCGCGCGACTTTGATTTAAGAAAGAAACAGGCGGCAGATGCACTGCGGGAAATGAGTAGCCGCGCTAAAGCTCAAAGCGGTAATTCCTTTAAGTCGCAAAATGCCGCCCCGCCGCCTATCCAGCCAGCCGCTGCGGCCAGTGGAGTTTTACCCATTAATTTAAATTTCTCAAGGCTTGATAATGATACTCTTTTAATTCTTGGAATTTTGCTTATTTTATCAGGTGAAAACACCGATAAGCTACTGCTTTTGGCCCTTTGTTACATACTTATATAAACCCCAAAATTTTTTACTGCATTTTTTAGTCCAAGCTATGCATTTTTTTGCATTATGTAAACATAAACAACCTAGAAAGTTATCCACCTTATCCACCGAAAAATCCACCGTTTTAGGGGAACTAAAACGGATTTTCGCGGTTTTTCGACCTTTTTTCGGTGGATAACTCGGTTAATAAGTGGGATTACTCGGCACCAAATAATAAAGTGAATAAAACGATTATGTAAATCAAATTAACAATTTTTCCCAAATTTCAAAGCCAAAAAATTTGTTTATTTTTACAGAATTTTTTATAATTTTTTCTAATAAAATCTGCGAAAAAACATATTGACTGCAATTTTTGAGTAATTTGTGAAAATAATGACTTGAACAGACTGCTTTCGAGTGGTATAATTAATGCATAGAACTAATAATTTCAGCATCATAAAGGAGTTGAATTTATGTATCCTTTGCTACTTAAGGCGCCCGTAAAGGACTATCTTTGGGGCGGCACTCGACTAAAGGAGGAATACGCTTACGAAACTGAAAGCGACATTGCTGCCGAAGCATGGGTGCTTTCCTGCCATAAGGATGGCGAGAGTGTTGTGCGCAACGGTGAATTTGCAGGGCAAACGCTAAGCGAGGTGCTTGAAATCTGGGGTGAAGAGGCTATCGGCAAAAAGGCGACAGCTTTCCCATATTTTCCTATCCTTATTAAGATGATAGATGCCAAGGACAGGCTTTCTGTTCAGGTGCATCCTGATGATGAATATGCGCTCGCTAACGAGGGTGAGTTTGGCAAAACCGAAATGTGGTATGTTGTGGACTGTGAGGAGGATGCCCAGCTTATTTATGGCTTTAACCGCCATATTGATAAGGGTGAGTTTTTCTCACGAATAAACAGCAACACGCTTTCTGAGGTTTGCAACTATGTACCCGTTAAAAAGGGTGATATATTCTTTATAGAGGCAGGCACACTGCACGCTATAGGCAAAGGTATACTGATAGCAGAAATTCAGCAAAATTCCAACACCACCTATCGTGTATCTGATTACGGCAGGCTCGGTGCTGACGGCAAGCCGAGAGCGTTGCATGTTAAGCAAGCAGTTGAGGTTACAAGGACCGATGTTCCCACCCTTCCCTATGGCAATGTGGGGGATATAACACTTTATCCCTTCGGCACTGTTCGCGAGCTTGCTAACTGTGAATTTTTCACCACACAGCTTATTAAGATGGATGGAAATCTCGGCGCCTATGAAAATGATAGTTTTTTATCTCTTTTGATTTTAGATGGCGAGGCTACCGTTTCCTATCCTTCAGGCACTATGCGGCTTAAAAAGGGTGACAGTCTGTTCGTTCCCGCAAAGACCAAAATAAAGCTTTCGGGCAAGGCAGATATAATTTATACGCATATCTAAAACAGTAAAAAGGGGCGGTTTAAAACCGTCCCTTTGATTATTTTATAGAAACCGTAAAATCCTGCTTTTCGAGCAGGTCCTTTAATTTAAAAACGATTTCTTTCTGCTTGTCCCACAAATATCGCTCGGTAGAATTTTGAATAAAATCGAATTTACCTATAAAAAAATTATCATACCTATCCTGCCTAAACAAGCCCTCTAAATATGTAACAACACACAAATCGGCACATATTAAATTCAATTCATCTACATAGTCTAATTTAATTTTTAGCATTTAAACACTTCCTTTTTATGTTTGTTCCTTAATTATAGTATTCAAACGAATACATTTAAAGTATTTATTCGAATACTTTGCTATAATCTACTTATTAGACAACAAAGGAAGTTTTAAATTATGAAAAGTTACTATGAAATTTTAAGAGAGCTTAGAGAAGATAAAGATAAAACTCAAGCCGAAATAGCAGCTATACTTAATATAACCCGACCACAATATCATTTATATGAAAGCGGGAAAAGACAATTTAAACTTCAACACTTAATAACACTTTGTAATTTTTATAAAGTATCCGCAGATTATATTTTAGGTCTGCCCAAAAATTTTGAATATCCTGAAAGGTGAAATTGCTAATTGCTAATTGCTAATTACTAATTGGTAATTAATTATATTATCATTTGCAAAATTATTGTACCGCACACGGCGGGAATACCGAATATGCTACTGCCGCCCACAGTCCACCAATTAACAGGGATCTGGACGCCTGTGAATTTTTGTGTTGCATTAACAATGATTACCGCCGCTATACCCAAAAGCGCATTCAAAATCATTGAGCGCAGTGGGCGGTGGCTTTTGATATGAAAAATCAGCAAGACAAAAGCGCACACACTTAAAAACACTATCGCGGCAATACCAAGAGCTTTCATAAAAACACACCTCTCATATATAAATATGAAAGGTGTGTTGATTATATGATAAAAAATTAAGCGGTGCCATAAGACACCGCTTTGATTTTTTACTTTTATGCTCCAAACTTAGCTACGTT
>CAZIXG010000046.1:0-7960 GCA_964543305.1 uncultured Ruminococcus sp. | reverse complement strand
GTAACAGAAATCGTTCTTAACCTTAAAGGACTTATAGCTAAGCTTCACGCGGCAACTGCTAAGAAGATTTATGTCGAGGCAGAAGGCCCCTGTGTTGTAACAGCTGCTTCCATCAAGGCTGATTCCGAGGTTGAAATTCTTAACCCCGATATGTATATCGCTACACTTGATGAGGGTGCAAAGCTCAATATGGAGATGACACTCGATAAGGGTAGAGGTTATGTATCAGCTGAACAGAATAAGCCGGCTCAGAATATAATCGGTGTTATTCCGATTGATTCTATCTATACTCCGGTTCTGAAGGCAAATTTCAATGTTGATAACACCCGTGTGGGCAATGTTGTTGACAAGAATAAGCTTACCCTCGAGGTTTGGACCGATGGCTCTATAAGAGCAGATGAGGCAGTAGCCCTCTCCGCTAAAATTCTTATCGAGCACTTCGAGCTTTTCTTAAATCTTGCAGAAGGCGTAAGTGATACCCAGAGCATTATGGCTGAAAAGGACGACAATGCTAAGGAAAAGGTTCTCGACCTTACTATCGATGAGCTTGACCTTTCGGTTCGTAGCTTTAACTGCCTTAAGCGCGCAGGTATCAACACTGTTGAAGACCTTATCAATAAGTCCGAAGAGGATATGATGAAGGTTAGAAATCTTGGTCGAAAGTCTTTGGAAGAGGTTATTGCAAAGCTTGATTCATTCGGATTTGCCCTCAAGAAAGACGACGAATAAAAGGAGTGAATATCAATGCCGGGTACTCGTAAACTTGGAAGATCCAGCGACCACAGAACTGCAATGCTCCGCGCAATGGTTACTTTTCTTCTCGAAAACGGTAAGATAGAGACAACTGTTACCAGAGCTAAGTAAGTTAGGGGGATGACTGATAAGGATATCACACTCGCTAAGACAAATACCCTCCACAGCAAGCGTCAGGCTATGGCTTTCATTACTAAGGAAGATGTTGTTGCAAAGCTTTACAACGAAATCGCTCCTAAGTATGCCCAGGTTAACGGCGGTTACTGCCGTATCACCAAGACAGGCCCCCGCCGCGGCGATGCTGCTGAGATGGCAATTATCGAGTTGATTTGATTCTCTTAAATTAACCCCTATAATCATAAGGGGAATAGTGTTTAGTAGTCACATTTTCGCAAAAACGGCGGCAATTCTTCACCGTCGGACTCGCCGAAAAGTCTGTCGCATTCAGCGCTCACCACTTCGGGATGATGTGGTTACTAAAGCAAAATCATAAGCACCTGCTGTAAATAGCAGGTGCTTATGTGTTTTTTACGGCATTTCAATGTCAGTTGACAAACGCTTATAGGCTATGCTATACTGAATATATACTTTCAAGGAGGAGATTACCATGAAAAAATTACTCGCAATTCTTTTGGCAATTACATGTATCTTTTCTCTGGCAACGGTTTCTGTAACCGCGGCGGAAGCCGATTCAAAGGCTGAGGTCTTTGAAAATGCAATTTCTCAATTTTCCCGCGATGGTTTGTTCGACTATATGGGCAGCGTAGCCATCGGCGGCGACTTTGATGCCCTCGCTGCATCAATTTATGCTACAACTATGACAACCTGGGTGAATTCTTTCGAGGATGATTTCGTTAATCCTTGGGAGGATTATAAGGTAATAGTTGTTGAAGGAAGCGAATATTCCGCAGAAGAGGCTTACTATGTTGTTCCCGAGACAGAGTTTTTAAGTGTTCTTGAAAAGTATTTTGCTCTAACAGATGCAACCAAGGCTGCTTTAAAAGAAATGCCCACAAATGTTTGGGAAATGGGCGATACCAAGAGCTATAATGCGCAGGATAAAACCTATACCATACAGCCAAGCATGGGTGGCGGCCCTACCGGAAGTATCTATCGCGGCTATACCTATTCCGGCGAAGAGGGAATATACGATATCTATTCCATTCTCGTGGATTATATGGACGGTTTAGAGGCTCCCACCGAGGATATGGTTGAATGGACCGACTACTATCACGAAGTAAGCGAAGATTATGAGGCTTATTATAACACTTATAAAATCATAAAAAGCCGCGTAGACTTTAATGGTGATATAGTTAAATTCCTTTCCTATGAGGAAATAGAGGAAATGCCCGAATTCCTTATAACCGAGGAGAGCATTGAAACCAAAACTGAAAAGGAAAACATCACTGTTAAGGCCGAGGCAGGTGTGTTCCCCAGCGGAACAGAAATCACCGTTGATGAAATTAAGAGCGGCGAATTATATGATAATGCAAAGAAAGCTCTCGCAGATAAGGGCGATAAGTTTATAGCGTTTGATATAAATGCCTATGTTGATGAGATTAAGGTTCAACCCGATGGCGAGGTTGAGGTTACTATTAATATCCCCGATGGCTTTAATCCCGATAAGCTTGAAGCGTATTATATCCCTGAAGAGGGCGAGCCTGAAAAAATCGAGTGCGAGGTTAATGAAACCAATAAGTATGCGAAACTCACATTGAAGCATTTCAGCGTTTATGCCTTAGTTGAGGTAAACACTGCTGATGCTAACACAGGTACCGCCGAAGAAATCCCAGCACCTGAAGAGAAGCCATCAAGTCCCAAGACAGGTGATAGCCTTTTTGTGATTATCCCCGCAGCAGTTTTCGCAGCTGCAGCAGCCTTTTCTATACGCAAGGCAAGAAAAGCCTAATATGATGCATAATAGTTAAACCACAAGCACCTGCTAAAATTTTAGCAGGTGCTTGAATTTTTGTAGGGGGTTATTCGCTTGTACCCCGATAAATTTTAATTTTATTTCTTAAAATTTGCCACGACGCTTTTTACTATTTCAAGCTGTTGCGCATCAAGGGTTTTAAGTTCTTTTATTAAATCTCGCAATAAAACAGGATCGGAATTGGTTTCATCAAAAAATTCGTTGACGGAAACACCCAAATATTCAAAAATATACGGCAAAACCTCCCAAGAGGGCATTGCATGACCGTTTTCAATACGGTTTATATAACTTTCGTTTTGTCCTAAATCAAGGCTCATTGACCTTGCGGAAACATTCTTTTGGATACGCAATTCAGCAATTCTTTTAGAAATAAAGCTTTTAAGCATCTTATGCACCACCAATATCTTTTTAAGATATTATATGTCTTGGATACTGTGTTATTAGGACACATAAAACTTGACTAATTTTGTATCAGGATATATAATGACTTAAAGTTAATATAAGTGTGGTGTTTAATATCTCAAATGATATAACAGTAAGCTTTTTCGGTCACAGAGATGTATGCTTAAACTGCGAGGAGCAGGATAGACTTGAAAAGGTTATTACCGATTTAATTGATAATTATGATTATGTTGATTTTAATGTGGGAAGAAACGGTGAGTTCGATATTTGGTCGGCTGCCACTGTAAAAAAGGTAAAAAGAGAACACAGAGATGACAATGCCACTTTTTATCTCTGGCTTGCGTATAACACACAGGAATATCGCGAGAACAAGGAAGAATTTGAGCGGTATTTTGATGAGATACTTGTGTATTCATATGATTCGAGCAAGTGGGTTTATAAAAACCGCAACCGCGAAATGATTAACCGTAGTGATATGGTTATCGTTTATGTTGACCGCAAATACGGCGGCGCCTATGAAGCATATAAGTATGCTTAAAAAAAACAATAAAAAGGTAATCAATATCTACACGGATATTGATTTATAAAAAAGTGTCTGCTGTTTAGCAGCCACTTTTAAATTTGCCGATTGAAAATTAATATAAATTGTGGTATCATCTTTCTTGTAATTTATATTATTTAATTTACCCTTAAGGAGAAATTTGATGAGCTTTAATATAGCGTTCAGCAATGTTCTTTTAACACTGCTTTACATAGTGCCCGGCTTTGTAGCGTGCAAGGCGAAAATCGCAAAGGCAGAGCATCTGCCAACCCTTTCCTCAATTCTTGTTTATATCTGCTCACCGTGTATGATTATATCATCCTTTATGGCAACCGAGCGCACATGGCAAAACACACAAAGACTGCTTTTGTTTTTTGTTATAGCCTTTTTGTTACAGGCGGTGTTGACAGGTATCCTTTATCTCTTTTTACACAAAAAATATGATGATGTGAGATATAGAATGCTCACCGTGAGCTTTGGCCTTGGAAATGCGGGATTCTTTGGCATACCGATTTTAAAGTCCCTCTTGCCCGATAACCCCGAGGTGGCAGCATTCGCTTGTGTTTATGTGGTTGGAATGAATATAATCACATTTACAGTGGGCGTATATTGCCTTACGGGAGACAGGCGGATGATGACGCTTAAAAAGGCTTTAATAAATCCATCGGTGATAAGTATGGTTATAGCGCTGATATTGTTTGGACTTAACGCGCAAAGCGTGATACCTCAAAACTATTTAAATGCTATTGATTTGCTCGGCAAAACAACCACACCGCTTTGTATGATAATACTCGGTATCCGTTTAGCATCGGTGCCCTTTAAGAAGCTGTTCACGCGGCCGTTTGTTTATGCAATATGCGGCTGTAAGCTGCTTGTTTTCCCGATATTGTGCCTTATAGTTCTTTACTTTCTGCCGCTTGATTATGTCTTTAAGGCAACAATGTTTATCCTCGGAGGCACACCCTGCGCCGCGGTTATGCTGAATCTTGCGGAGATATATCACGGCGAACGCGAGCTTGCCGCTAACTGTGTTTTGTTAAGTACCCTGCTTTGCATTGTAACAATACCTATACTCACCCTTATTTTAAGCGCGGTTATGTAAAATAAAAAAATCCTCTGTGTATTCTTAATACACAGAGGATGTATTTTTATTTGATTAAACGAGGGTTTTTAACCAACCAAGTATGGTGAAATCATCTGCAAAGGGGAAGGTTATAATTCCCACTATAAACACAACTATTATAATCGCGGGCAAAATGTAGGTCATATAAGGGCGCATCCATTTTTGAACCTTAAGTCCCTTTCCTGCATTAGCTTCTGCCATAAAGCTTTCAAAGCCCCAACCCTTTTTGCTCACACAGAACAAAACAAACAGAAGTGCGCCGAGCGGTAACAGACAGTTAGAAACTATGAAATCCTCAAGGTCAAGCACGCCTGAGCCCGAAGCAAAGGGAACGAAGCCTGACCACAAATTATATCCTAAGGCGCAGGGCACAGAAAGGATTGTTATAGAGGCGCCGCAAATGATGCAGGCTTTAATTCTTCCCCAGCTTGTAAGCTCGCGCACGCAGGCAAGTATGGTCTGAAATTCAGCGATAACTGTGGACATCGCCGCGAAAAACATAAATAGGAAGAATAGCGCGCCCCACCATCTGCCGCCGGCCATATTGTTAAACACCTTAGCCATAGCAACAAAGAGAAGACTTGGTCCCGAGCCCGGCTCAACATCAAAGGTGAAGCAGGCAGGGAATATGATAAGTCCTGCAGTGAGTGCCACAAAGGTATCAAGGCAGAGCACATTAACCGATTCGCCCATAAGAGAGCGCTCGCGGCCGATATAGCTGCCGAAAATCGCCATACCGCCTATGCCAAGGCTAAGCGTGAAAAACGCCTGATTCATTGCCGCCACAATAACATTGCCGTTTATCTTAGAAAGGTCAGGCTTAAGATAGAAAGAAAGACCTTCCTTTGCGCCCTCAAGCGTAACGCTGTTAATGGCAAGAATTATCATAAGCAGCAGCAGTGCTATCATCATATATTTTGTAACGCGCTCAACTCCGTTTTGAAGACCAAACGAAAGGATAAGAAATCCTAAAATCACCACAACTACCATAAAGCCTACCATTATTGATGGGCTTGAAAGCATACCGCCGAAAAGTGCAGCCGAGGCTTCGTTTGTGATGCCCGTCATATCACCCTTAAGGAAGCTTACAAAGTAGTATAGTATCCAACCTGTAACAGAGGTATAGAACATCATAAGAATAATATTACCTGCAAGCGCGAAATAACCGTGTATATGCCATTTTTGCCCCTTCTTTTCAAGCTTTTGATAAAGCATAACAGGGCTTGCTTGGCTGGCGCGGCCTAAGGAAAACTCCATAACCATAACAGGCAGACCTAAAATCAGCAAAAACACAAGATAAATAAGCACGAATGCTCCGCCACCGTACTGACCGCACATCCAAGGGAACTTCCAAACATTTCCCACGCCTATTGCACAGCCTGCACTAAGCAGAATGAAGCCCAAGCGACTTCCTAATTTTTCTCTCTCCATAATTTCCTCCTTTGAAAAGCTTAACAAAAATATTATACCAAAATGGTGTTGGCAGGTCAACAAAATAAAGAGTTGAAATCAAACACAAAGTGTTATATAATTTCTAAAAAGGGAGAGATGATTTATGAACAATATCTGGCACGATGTCCCCGAAACCAGAATAAAACCTGAGGATTTTTTGTGTGTTATAGAAATACCGAAGGGTAGCCGCAAAAAGTATGAGCTTGATAAGGAAACAGGCTTAATAATCCTTGACCGTATATTATATACCTCTCCCCACTACCCCGCAAATTATGGCTTTATTCCCAAGACCTATGGCGATGATAATGACCCGCTTGATGTGCTTCTTATCTGCGCCGAGGATTTAGAGCCGCTAACACTTGTTCGCGCATTTCCGATAGGCGTTATCACTATGATAGATAACGGCAAACGCGATGAAAAAATAATAGCAATTCCGTTTAACGATCCTAATTACAATATGTATAGGTCCATTGATGCTTTGCCGCGCCATATCTTTGATGAAATGTGCCACTTCTTCGCGGTTTATAAAAACCTTGAGCATAAGGATACTGCGGTGGATGAAGTAAAAAGCCGTGATGATGCTATAGCTATCATTAAAGAAGCAATAGAAAGATATAAAAAGGAATTTCCCGATACAATTGATTATGTAACCCATAAAGGAAAAGTGATATTATGAGATACTTTGAATTAAACCTTAAGGATGAATTTCCTTTTTTAGGTAAAAACGGTTGCAACCCAACAGTTGAATGCTATCTGCCGCACAACACATTAGAGGTTAAGCGCGAAAGCTATAACCGCCCTTGTATGGTGGTGATTCCTGGCGGTGGCTATGGTATGTGCTCCGAGCGCGAGGCAGAGCCCATTGCGCTTCAGTTTCTCTCAATGGGCTTTAATGTTTTTGTGATGAAATATTCCGTAGCACCAAACCACTATCCTACACAGCTTCGTGAGGTGGCGGCGGTATTTGAGCTTATATATAAAAATGCCGAAGAATGGAATTGCAATACCGAGCGTATCGGTGTTATAGGCTTTTCGGCAGGCGGTCACCTTTGTGCGCATTATAGTAATGCATACAATAGCGGTGTTGTTCGCGAGGTTTTCCCCGAAAGCAAAAGACCGTTTTGTTCTATACTTTGCTATCCTGTTATCCCCGCTGATGAAAGCATAACCCATAGAGGCAGTATTAAAAACCTTTCGGGCATCGATTATCCTCAGGGTGCCGAAGCGGATAAGTTCTCCTGCGAGAAGCTTGTCACTGCCGATACGCCGCAGGCATTCATCTGGCACACCACCGCAGACCAAACGGTTCCCGTAAGAAGCAGTCTTGCGTATGCGAACGCGCTTGCCGAAAACAAGGTTCCCTTTGAGCTTCATATATATCCCTATGGCCGCCATGGCCTTTCCACTGCCGATTGGCAGACCTTTGACAAAGGCGTTTTATCCGCAGAGGAGGAGCACACCCGCGAGTGGCTTACAAGCCTTAAAAAATGGATAGAGCTTACTTTCTAAAATTTTCAATTAACAATTAAACTAAAAACAAAGACCCTGCTAAACAAATAGCAGGGTCTTTAATTTTATTTGTTAGTGAAATCTTGTTTTTCAAATAGCCTTTTTAACCTCAACACGGTTTCTGTTTGTCTATCCAATAAATAATTATCTATATATTTGCCTAAATATTTAAATTTATCTATAAAAATATTTTCATCCTTATCATATTGAATTAGAGTTTGCATATATGTAATAGCGCTGATTTCCG
>CAZIXG010000045.1:0-7995 GCA_964543305.1 uncultured Ruminococcus sp. | reverse complement strand
AAGGCTGGTTCAAGTTTGAATGCTTTGGCTAGGTTTTTTCAATGCTTGCCCCTCTGGACACCGATAGCACAATGCCCATTTCAGCAAGAAGTATCATAAGCGAAGTACCGCCATAGCTAAAGAAAGGAAGACTGATACCTGTATTAGGTATGGTGTTTGTAACAACCCATATATTAAGAAGCGCCTGAAGACCTACCTGAAATGTAAGACCTATAGCAAGCAATGAGCCGAATTTGTCGGGTGAGCGCATAGCAATATTGAAGCCTCGCCAAACAAGCAGTGCAAAGAGCAGTATAATTATCATTGCGCCCACAAGTCCCAATTCCTCACAAACAATAGAAAAAATAAAGTCATTGTGTGGCTCAGGTACCCAAAGATATTTCTGTCTTGACTGTCCTATTCCCCTGCCTAAAATACCGCCTGAGCCGATGGCAAGAAGTGACTGTATTGTCTGAAAGCCCTCACCCGAAGCATCTGCCCAAGGATCGAGCCAATATTTAATTCTATCTGCACCGTAGCTGATAAAGCCTGTGGACTGCGTTATAATTACCGCTACCACTGCGGCTATAGCACCTAAAATTCCGCCCACGACTACCTTGCGCTTCAGGCCGCCCACATATATGAGCACCACGCCGATAGCGGCTATAAGAAGTGTCGCAGAAAGATGCGGCTCCAGCACAACAAGGAAGCAGGTAACACCGAGAATACCAAAAAGGAAAATGATAAATTTCCAATTGTGCATAAGCTTTTGGTTGGCGGCTATCAGTGTTGAAAAGAGTATTACAATTGCAAATTTGGCAATTTCTGAGGGTTGGAAATTAATAGGTCCTATAACCACCCAACGCTTTACATCCATTCCCTCAACCATCGGTGGCAATATCAAAAGCACCACAAGCACAAGTGCAGTTACAATGTAAACCGCCCAACTGATTTTTCGCCAAAAATGATAGTCTATTCTGGAGGTGATAAACATACCCACAATTCCTATACCTGCAAACATTGCCTGCCTGATTATGAATTTATAGCTATTATTATAATATTCATAAGAATAGGCATAGCTTGCGGAAAAGAGCATCACAAGTCCTATTGTGAGAAGTATCAGAACAAAGGATAGGAAGGTTATATCAAGCCTGCCGCTTTGAAATATACCGCTTTTCTTAGGTTTAGCAGTGTTTTTTGACATTCATCTTCCCTCCTATATGATATTATAAATTTTTCTTACCAACTGAAAATTACTGAAAGTAATGCTATAAAGCAACCGATAAAGGTTACAAATGAGAAAACAAGCACAACCTTTTGCTCGGACCAACCGCACATCTCAAAATGATGATGCAGCGGCGCCATTTTAAAGAGTCTTTTTTTGGTGCGTTTAAAATAAAATACCTGAAGCATTACAGAAATTGCTTCAATAAGATAGACACAGCCTGCAAGCAACAAAAGCACAGGCCTTCCGATTCCAAAGGAAAGAGCTATTACCATACCGCCTAAAAACATTGAGCCCGTATCGCCCATAAACACCTTTGCAGGCTTACTGTTCCAAACCACAAATCCAGCACTTGCGCCTGCAAGGGCGGCCGAAAGAATGTTAATAGAATTAATTCCCATAAAGCCGGCGGCGAGCATAAATGCGCAAGCAACCACAAGGGTTACAGTTGAAGCGAGCCCATCAAGACCATCGGTGAGGTTAACTGCATTTGTGAAGCCATAGATAAACATCAACGCTATTGGCCAGAAAAGAAGACCTAGGCCGCTTACTATGCTGATTTCACCTAAAAACGGAATATATGTGGTGTGCATACCACAAAGTGCCAGCGTTACAAGATAAGCCGCGGATACAAGTAGCTGCAAAAAGGTTTTTTGCTTAGCAGTAAGGCCTAAATTCCTCTTTTTAACTACCTTTATGTAGTCATCAAAAAAACCGATGCCGCACATACAAAGTGCCATCAAAACGCCTGATATGAGGATTGTTGCATTATAGGACTGCTTCATTTCTAAGGCAAATCTGCCATTGGATACTGCAGAAAAAACATAGCCGATAGCAAGCGACAAAAGCACGCCTGCCACCATCATAACGCCGCCCATTGTTGGGGTGCCCTGCTTATCCTTATGCCAATTCGGGCCTATTTCAAGGATAGTTTGCCCGAATTTCAATTTCCTAAGATACGGAATAACAATATACCCTAATGCTGCGGTAACTGCAAAGCTTAATATTGCAACTATAACTGCGGTATAGTCCTTCATAAAAATTCCCCTCTAATCTTTTTTATTCTAACTCTTTGAGAGCCTCTGCCACAACTTCGCGCTCATCAAGATGAATGGTTCCGTTCTTTAATATCTGATAGGTTTCGTGCCCCTTGCCGGCAAGAACAATTATATCATCCTTTTGGGCTATGGAAATGGCATATTTTATAGCCTCTATTCGGTTTTCAATAACCTTAACAGGTACGCTCGAGCCCTGAGTGCCCACAAGGATATCTTTAATAATTTCCATTGGCTCCTCTGTGCGGGGGTTATCACTTGTAACTATAACAAAATCAGAATTTCGAACAGCAATACTGCCCATAATCGGTCTTTTAGTTTTATCGCGGTCTCCGCCGCAACCAAAAAGCGCTATAACGCGATTTTTCTCACAGTCACGGAAGGTTGATAGGATGTTTTTAAGACCGTCGGGAGTGTGAGCATAGTCAATAATAACTGTGAAATCTCGGTTTGTGGGCACAACCTCTGCCCTACCCTTAACACCGCTTAATTCCTCGATAGCACGCGCCACCATCTCAACAGGAATACCCGCTTCAACAGCAGTCACCGCGGCGCACATTGAATTATAAACTGTAAATCTGCCGCCTGTGTTAACCTTAATGTGATTAAGAATGCTATCGCTTACAAGCTCATATTCAACGCTTGCAGGATAATAGCTTATCGCTTTAGCGCTATAGGTTGAGTTGTCCCCTGCCGAATAGGTAATTATCTTGCAGTCAAGGCCATCAATAATTGACTTCGCGTATTCATCATCAAGATTAACAACTGCGGTTTTGCACATCTTGAAAAGGCGTTTCTTAGCCTCAAGATAGTTTTCCATTGTTTTATGGTAATCAAGGTGGTCCTGAGTGAGATTTGTAAAAATCGCAGTATCAAAGCAAAGGTCGCAAACTCGGCGCTGGTCAAGCGCGTGTGATGAAACCTCCATAATCGCATAGGTGCATCCCTCTGCTTTCATAAGAGAAAAGAGCGAATTAAGTTCATATGCGTTGGGTGTTGTGTTATGCGATGCGATAATCTTATCGCCTATCATATTTTGTATGGTACCTATAAGTCCCACCTTATGTCCTGCACTTTCAAGTATGCTTTTGAGCATATAGGTAACCGAGGTTTTGCCATTGGTTCCAGTAACTCCTATAAGATGCAGACTTTCGGCAGGATTTTTAAACCAACGCGCACACATATTGGCATAGGTTTTATGGGTATCCTCAACTATTATCTGATTGCTAATTCCTGTATCGCGTTCTGCAATAATCACTGCAGCACCGCTATCCACAGCAGATTTAGCAAAGGTGTGACCATCCATATTAGTGCCATGTATGCACACAAAGGCATATCCCTGCTTAACCTCACGGGAATCACAGGTGATGCCGCTTATATCAAGCTCACCCATTTTGTCATAAACAGACGGCAAAATTTCTTTTAATAGCATTTTTTACTCCTTCGGCTATTCAGCCATATCAACAGATGCTTCATCGCGGAAATATACTGTAACCACCTGACCCAGAGGAACGCTTTCCCCAGCGGTGATACTTTGATTATAAGAAAGAATTGAAGAAGACGATACATTACCCGAAAATTCAACATTTATTCCTGCCGATGCCGCCGTCGCGTTAACCTGCGAAGCGGTGAGTCCAATAAGGTTTGGAACTGTTGTGTTTTGAGCATCGCTTTCATCGGTATATATTATAACGGTACCGCCGTTATATATCGAGCTTCCCGCTTCGGGTAGCTGACGGGTTACGGTTTCTCCCGTACCTACGATTTTATAAGAAAGGCCCGAATTATTTATTACCGATTTTGCGGCACTTAATTCATCGCCTGTAACATCGGGAACGGAAATAGAAATTTTTTCAAGCTCTTCTTGTGTGTACTGTGGCTCGTAACCAAGATAAGGCAGTATATCGGTCATAACCTTTGAGCCAACAGGGGCAGAGATAACACCGCCGTAATAATTACCGCTTGTAGGCTCATCAAGCATAACAAATACCGCAATTTCTGGATCATCTATGGGTGCTATGCCCACATAAGAGCCGATATAAAGTCTTTGGTTGCCTGTTGAAAGAATTTTAGACATTTTTTGTGATGTACCTGTTTTACCGCCGACATTATATCCAGAAACAATACCGTTTTTAGCGCCGTTTTCAACTACATATTGAAGCAGTGTGCGCATAGTTGCTGATGTGGTTTCGGATATTACCTGCTGTCTGTTACCCGTGGAAACAGTTTCAACAACATTATTATCAGAATCAATTATTTTTTCAACCACATGGGGTTTAACAAGATATCCGCCGTTTACCGAAGTAGCGGCAAGGCTTATCATCTGTATCGGCGTGATATTAAAGGTCTGACCGAAGGATGAGGATGCAAGCTCGGTAGCGCCCATATTTTCTTCGAGGTGATAATTTGATGTGGCTTCACCAGGAAGGTCGATGCCTGTCTTTCTCGCAAGACCAAATGCCTTGAAATATTTAGAGAAGGTTTCAACGCCTATCAACTGACCTATTTGAATAAAAGCAGGGTTGCAGGAATTAGAAATTGCCTGTTGCAACACTTGAGTACCGTGGCCACCGTTTTTATGGCAGTGGTAAACATTACCGGCAACGGTATATGCATAATTGCAAGTAAAACTACTGTTTTGATTAATAAGGTTTTCTTCCAAAGCAACAGCTGCAGTGAAAATCTTGAAAACCGATCCCGGCTCGTATGTATCGGATACCGCCTTGTTACGCCATTGGCGGTTTAAAAGTTCACTTCTTAAAGCGGTTTTTTCCTCATCCGTTTCAGCAGCATCCACCTTTGCCTGATCCTCAGTCGAAAGGGTGAACGGCTCGTTAGGATTAAAATCTCCGCTTACTGCCATACCGCGTATAGCGCCTGTGTTTACATCCATCGCTATAACGGCACCACGCTCTGCCACTTTTTCTTCCTCAATAGCGGCATCGAGATATTTTTCACATACATACTGAACATAGGAATCAATTGTGAGCACCAAGGAATTCCCCTGCTTTGCCTCTTCAACCTTTTCGTATGTAAAGCTCATATCGGTGCCCTTTGCATTTTTTGCAGCCACAACTCTGCCTGCAACGCCTGTAAGCTCGTTATCATAATAGCTTTCAATGCCTGCAAGACCTTGGTTATCATCACCAACAAAGCCGATAACAGTCGAAGCCAAGGTATCGTTAGGATAGTATCGCTTTGTGGTTTCATCAATACCAATATAGCTTGAAATCTCCAGCTCTTTATTATCGGATATAAACTGACGGATGTTATCTACTACATCCTTTTCAACCTTTTTCTTAACTATGACATAGTATGAGTTCTTTTGGGTATCCTCATAAATATCTTCATATTCCATATCGAGTATCTGCGAAAGGCCTTCGGCAATAACATCGCGCACCTGCTCGGCTTTATCACTGTCAAGTCTTCTGATTCCGTTTGGTGTTATGTAAACCGTCCAAGCGGTAGCGCTTGTTGCAAGCAGGCTCATATTACTATCATAAATATCGCCGCGAGGAGCGGTTATAAGACTATCATAAAGCTGCTGCTCAGAAGCCTTGCTTTGATATTCCTCGCCATTAATAATCATTATTTTAACAAGACTTGCGCCCGACACTATGGTAAGGCATAAAATAACCGCAATCATTACAATAATCGACCTTTTAACCATCAATTTATTAGGTCTTAGCGACATTTTTGCCTCACCTGCCTTTACTTCAAGAATGCTCGAAAACGAGAGTTAAATTTTCCACCTTAAACTCTCGTATTCATAGTTTATTATATTACCCTATTTTGATTTGTATTCACTTAGTTATCAACACTTGATATAAGTGTGCCATCCTTTGTGGTGGCTGTGTTCTTATCATTAACTCTAATATATTTTACTTGACTTTTATCCATCTTCTGCATACCGATTTGAGCAGCCTCAAGCTCTATATTAGAATAGGATATAACCCTTTCAAGCTCTACTTCCAGACTTGTCCTTTCGCTTTGAAGGGTGTTAATTTCGCTTTTTATATCATTTATTTGCGAATTTACCTCGTTAATTCTAAGTCTTAAAAATATATTTCCACAAAGAGCAGCAAGAACAAACACCGCGGTAAGCACTGCAAATGCCGATACCGAAACGCTTTTAACCGCAGCCTTTGTGCGGCGGCGCACCTTAGGGCGCGGCATTTTAACGATGTTGTCCTCCCTTTTTGAAGCGGTGGTACGGGGCATAAACATCTCGAAATCATAAGCGAGACTATCGTTATAATATTTTAAATTGTCCACCGTGATTTCCCCTTTACAACTTAATTATTGAGCGCAGCTTAGCACTTCTGCTTCGCTGATTTTCTTTTAGTTCCTCTTCACTCGCGATTATCGGCTTTCTAAACGCCAGTTTACCGCGCGGTTTTTTTTCGCAAACACACACAGGAAAGTCGGGCGGACAGGTGCAGCCCGTGCAAAACTCCTTAAAGCGAAGCTTTACCATTCTGTCTTCAAGAGAATGGAAGGTTATTATTGAAAGTATGCCATCGGTATTAAGCAGCTCGAAAGCATCACCAAGCGCATTTTCAAGGCTTTCAAGCTCACAATTAACGGCAATTCTTAATGCCTGAAAGCATTTTCTTGCGGGATTTCCATCTCTCCTTGCTGCTGCAGGATATGATGCCGCAATTATTTCTGAAAGCTGTGTGGTTGTTTCTATTTTTTGTGTTTCCCTGCGTTTTACTATATTACAGGCAATTTTATAGGCGAATTTCTCCTCGCCGTAATCTCTAAAGATTTTGGTGAGCTCGTCCACGGATAAAGTGTTAACTAAATCTGCGGCAGTAATACCCGATTTGCTCATTCTCATATCAAGCGGTGCGGGCTTATTATAGGAAAAACCACGCTCGCCGTTATCAAGCTGATATGATGAAACGCCTAAGTCAAGCAGTATGCCGTCAACACCATACACACCTCGCTCTAAAAGCGCCGCTTTCATATCTGCAAAATTGCACTGTATCACAGTGGCATTAAGCCCTGCAAGGCGTTGACTTGCAACCTTAACGGCATCGGGATCGCGGTCAAGCGCATAAAGATGACCTGTAGTCAGTTGCTTTGCGATCTCCAACGAATGCCCTGCCCCACCGGCAGTGCCGTCAACATATATGCCGTCTGCCTTGATTTTAAGAGAATCAATGGTTTCACTGAGTAAAACCGATTTATGTTTAAATTCCATAGCTTAGAATTCCAATTCTTCAACAATTGAAGCAATAGATTCGGGTGTGTTCTCCGAGTTTTCCTGAGCCCAAAGAGCCTTATTCCAAATTTCAAGGTTTGTAACAACACCGATTATATGAGCCTCGGTATCAAGCTGGGCATACTCACGAAGCGCGGCGGGAATTAGTATTCTACCCTGAGAATCAAATTCCACATTAAATGCGCCATCAAAAAGGAAACGCTTTACCTTGCTTGATTTTGAAAGAGGAAGCTGACCTATTTTTTCAACAAGCGCTTCCCACTCGGACATTGAATAAACGCAAAGGCAGGATTTGCCGAACAGACCCTTGCATATCATAAAGCTTTCGCCAAATTCATCTCGCAGCTTAGACGGGATGGCAATTCTGCCTTTTTTATCGATTGTATGGTCGTAACCGCCGTAAAGCATTATTTGCCACCTCACTTTCACCACTTTAATACACTTTTATGGGAAAAGAATACACTTTTCACCACATATTTGTATTATAGAGCCACAAAACAAAAAAA
>CAZIXG010000044.1:0-8102 GCA_964543305.1 uncultured Ruminococcus sp. | reverse complement strand
CTGATGGTCAGACCTCGGTTGAGGTACATGTGCTTCAGGGCGAGCGCGAATTTGCTAAGGATAACAAAACACTTGGCGTGTTCCACCTTGATGGTATTGCTCCCGCTCCCCGCGGTATACCCCAGATTGAGGTTACATTTGATATAGATGCTAACGGTATCGTTCATGTTTCTGCAAAGGATTTAGGCACAGGCAAGGAAAACGACATCACCATCACCTCTAACACCAATATGTCCAAAGAGGATATTGACAAGGCTGTTAAAGAGGCAGAAGCATATGCCGCTGAAGATAAGAAACGCCGCGAGGCAGTTGATGTTCGCAATAATGCAGACCAAATGATTTATCAGACCGAAAAGACTGTAGCAGAATTCGGTGATAAGCTTTCAGAAGAAGAAAAGAGCAAGATAGAAGCCGCTAAGGAAGCACTTAAAGAAGCACTTAAGGGCGAGGATATTGAGGCTATTAAGGCTAAGCAGGAAGAGCTTCAGAAGGAAATCTATGCTATAAGCGAAAAAATCTATAAGGCTGCTGCAGAGGCTCAGGGCGCACAGAATGCTGACACTAACGCCGCAGCGGGTAGCGCAGATGACAATGTTTACGAAGCAGATTTCACCGATGTTGATGAAAACAAATAATAGCTTTACTTTACAAAAGTATTATTTGTGAAAAGAGAATAGTAAGAGTGAATAGGTAAGGCGTTTGCTATGCAAACAATTATATAAGTGCCGCCTTGCGGCACACCTTACTTATTCACTATAACTTATTACATATTACTTTAAGCATCTTATGTTTCGGCATAAGATGCTTTATAGGAGATTATATCCGTGTCACAAGATAAAAGAGATTATTACGAAGTCTTAGGTGTAGATAAATCAGCAAGTGAAGACGAGCTTAAAAAAGCATATAGAAAATTAGCAAAGAAATATCATCCTGACCTTAATCCGGGTGATGAAAAAGCGGAGAAAAGCTTTAAGGAAGTCAACGAGGCATACGAGATTTTATCCGACAGTGAAAAGCGTGCGCGATATGACCAATTTGGTCACGCGGGCGTTGATCCGAACTTCGGCGCAGGCGGTAACCCCTATGGCGGTGGCTTTGGCGGAGGTTTCGGTGGCTTTGGTGATTTCGGTGACCTCGGCGATATTTTGGGCAGTATGTTTGGTGGCGGCTTTGGCGGAGGCAGACGCTCTAACCCCAACGCTCCAAGACAGGGCCGCGATACATCTGCTGCGGTAAACCTCTCGTTTGAGGAGGCTGCCAAGGGCTGCAAAAAGACCGTTAAGGTTACCAAAGTCGATAACTGCGATGAATGCGGCGGCTCAGGCTGCGAAAAAGGCTCAAGCGCCCAGACCTGCCCCGTTTGCCACGGCAGCGGTCAGGTAGCATCGGTACAAAGAACACCCTTTGGTCAGATACAAACCCAAACAGTTTGTAATCACTGCCATGGCTCGGGTAAGGTTATAGAAAAACCTTGCCGCAAGTGCCAAGGCAAGGGCAGAATACGCCATACCGTTGAGCGAACTGTGGATATTCCTGCAGGTATTGATGATGGTCAGGTAATCAGCGTTCGCGGCGGCGGTGACGCGGGTATTAACGGTGGTCCTTCAGGCGACCTTAGAATTAATGTTAATGTTCGCCCACACCCCATTTTCGTGCGTGACGGTTATGATGTTTTCTGTGAAATACCCATAACCTTTGTTCAGGCGGCATTAGGTGCGGAAATCACCGTTCCCACGCTTGATGGCAAAGTTAAGTTCACCGTTCACGAGGGCACCCAGCCCGGTGATGAATTTAAGCTTAAGGGCAAAGGCATTCAACGCCTTAATTACTCAGGTCGAGGCGACCAATATGTTAAAATAAATGTTGAAGTGCCGCGCGACCTTTCAAAATCTCAGAAGGATAAGCTAAAGGATTTTGATAAGATAACCGATGAAAAGCATTATAAAAAGAAAAAGACCTTTGCCGATAGGGTTAAAGATTTCTTTGATTAAAAACAAAAATCCCAGTCAGTTGTAACTGACTGGGATTTTTTTATTTTCTTTTTTATTACTTATTAAGAGCAATTATATTGGCAACAAGAGCAAGCACAAAGAAAAGGATTGCTATATACTTTGTCCAGCGAGCAAGGGTTGCATTAAGGGTGCGTGACTTATTTTTAGAAAGGAAAGTATCAGCACCACCTGAAATTGCACCGTTTATACCTGAACGGTGGCCCTGCTGCAGCAAAACAACTGCAATAATAAATAAAGAAACTATAATAATTGCTATACCTAAAAGTATTTCCCAAACGCTCATTTTTTACCTCCAAATATAAAAACCGGAAAAACCGATATCATTCGTAAAACCTATAATAACACAAAATGAATTGATTTGCAACATATTTTTTAAAATTTATTTACCGCAATTACATCCGCCGAAAAGTTTATTGATGTTAAGTGTTTTTTCCTCGGCATTCAAAATGAATTGAAGCTTTTCGAATATATCTGCGGGCGCGGTATCAGAATATCTCGCATCCATAGCACTTCTCTGGGCCGCCACATGAAGCGCGCTTCGAAGCACACCGTCTGCAAGACTTAGGTCGCCTTTAGGCTCAAGCTCAAGCACAGTGATGCCCTTTTCATATAATTCGTAAAGGCAGTAGCCAAGCACTTCCTCCCCGCTTCGGGCTATTACACAGCCTGAATAGTCGGTGGCTTCAAGATTATGTTTTTTAAAAAGCGCGGATATTTTGTCAACATTCTTACAGGGTAAAACCGTTATCATTACTGCTCTTCTTCCTTTGATTTTGAAATGTTGCTAAGCCTTATAAGCTCTCGCTCGTTAAGCTCACGCCACGCGCCTGTTTTTAGTCCGCCCAGCTTCACGCCGGCGATTTCCACGCGCTTAAGCCTTAACACCTCAAGCCCCACCGCATCACACATTTTTCTTATCTGGCGGTTTCTGCCCTCTTGAATTATGAAGCTAAGCACAGTTCTGTCCTCGCGGCGCTCCATAACGAACACATCGCAAGGCAGTGTTTTCTTGCCATCTATCACAACACCAGAGCAAAGATTATCTATCTGCTCGTTATCAACAGTACCGCCCACCGTTACGCGGTAGGTTTTATTAACATGGCTTGAGGGGTGTGTTATTTGGTTTGCAAGCTCACCATCATTAGTCATTATAAGAAGGCCCTCGGAATCGCGGTCAAGGCGGCCTACGGGAAACACCTTAACACCCACATCCTTAACAAGGTCTGCAACATTTTTGCGGTCAAATTCATCACTCATAGTAGTTACATAGCCACGCGGCTTATGCAGCATTATGTAAACCTTTTGAGTAACCGCAACCACATTCTTTCCGCGAACGGTAATCTTATCGCGCTTGGGGTCCACCTTGTCGCCTAAGGTGGCTATTCTGCCGTTCACACGAACCTTTCCCGCCTCTATTAGCTCCTCTGCCTTTCTGCGAGAAGCTATCCCGCAGGCGGATAAATGCTTTTGAAGTCTGATTTTATTATCCTTCATTTTTTCTCCTAAATATTTGAAACTAAATACTTAAATATCTCTAAAAAGAGATTTAATTTATCACTTTTTCTTAAAACCTCATTTGAGGCTATTATTTTTTGTGTGCTAACAGGCTTTTCATCACAATAATATACAATGCTTCCTATTTCCTCATTGGGCTTTATCGGAGCATATAAAAAATGCGGAACGCACACCGCATAGGTTATCTTGGAATTTTCCGTAACATTAATGGTGGCTGAGGGCACCTCAGCCGAAGCTTCAGCTCCCTGCGCACCGCCCGCAACAGGAACGGTTATGTTTTTTTGAGCCGCAGAAAACTCCTTTGCTTCGATTAAAGAAAGACCTAAATCAAGTAGCTTTCTGTGGTCTGCCCAGTCGCTCGGGTCATTAAGCGTTACCGCTATTACAAGCTTACCGTCTTTTTCACTGGCAGACACCAAGCATCTGCCCGATTTTTTGGTGTAGCCTGTTTTAACGCCCACCACATCGTCATACATCCTAAGCAGCTTGTTGTGGTTGGTAAGCGTTCGGTTGTATGGTGGATTTCCATAGCACAAGGTAGCACACTCGCTTGCCGCGGCTTTTGAAAATTGCTCGTTCGCTAAGGCTTCCTTTGCAATTAGCGCCAGCTCATAGGCAGTGGTGTAATGGTCGGCAGCATCAAGGCCTGAGGGTGTGGCGAAATGTGTGTTTACAAGTCCCATTTCCTGTGCCCTTTTGTTCATCAGTTCAACAAATCCACTCACACTGCCGCCTATCGCTATAGCGGTAGTGTTTGCGGCATCATTGCCGGAAGAGAGCATCATACCGTAAAGCAGGTCGTGAAGTGAGACTGTGTCACCCTCCAAAAGCCCCATTGAAGAGCCTTCAACTGTGACCATCTCGCGGGTTGTTACTATTTCTCGTGAAAGGTCGCCGCCCAATTCGCAAAGCAGCAGTGCCGACATAATTTTTGTGGTACTTGCCATTGGTAGACGCTCATCGCAGTTATACGAATAAAGGATTTGACCTGTATATCCATCAATAACCACCGCGGCCTTAGCCGATATATCTGTGGCGCTACATCTAAGTGCACCAAAAGCTAAAAAAACACATAAAACAATACATACTACCCTTTTCATATACAACACCCCTAAATTTTATGAGGTGGTGATAAGGGTTTATGTTTTATTATTTCTGTTGCGTGTCATCCTGCTTATTTGTGAATAAGGTTTTCACCTTATCAATAAGCTCGGGTGCCATATTAATCGCCTTGTCAATTGTTCCAAGCTCATTATATATAGGCATCATATGAACACAGTCGCCGTTAACTGCGATAAAGGCAACGGGGTTAATTGTAACACCTGCGCCGCCGCCACCGCCGAAAAGGCCTGACTGGCTTTTGCTTGGAAAATCACTGCCGCCTGTGGCAAGGCCGAACGAAACCTTTGAAACGGGAATAAGGGTTATAGAGCCAACGGTTAGCGGTGTGCCGATAATGGTATCAGCATCAACCATTGTGCGAAGCTTATCCATAGTGGTATCCATAATGCCCTTGATGTTATTTTCGCTCATTATTTTTACTTTCCTTTCGAGTTAGTTTAAGATACTGGGTTAAAACCGAAATTGCAGCCGCAAGCATATATATAAGCCGCGCGGTTACTGCAAGGGAGAATTTAAGCTCGGGATTTTTCTTATCAAAATCGGTAGAAATATTAACGCTTTTAGGGTTAAAGTTAAGATTTGTTTGAAGAAATGTAAGCGTGGGATAAACCGCGGCACAAACAGAGCCGTATTCTATAGCGGTTTTTGCAGCATCCTCAGTTGCAATGGTTAAATCAAGACTAACCTTCCTGAATTTAAATCTTTTAATTATCCAAAGCATCTTTTTAACAAGTATTCCCAAAAGCTGTGCGCAATATTTAAAAGCGCCCAAAAAGCCCTTTTCTTCAGAAAGCTTTTTAAAAAAGCTCTTTTTCTCTTGCGATGATGCCTGCTTAGAGACGGGCTTGGATTTTTTCTTGCGCTTTTTATGCTTTTTTAACATATATATCTTTTGATTATCAAACGCCGTAAAGCCCGCATATTTAATGCGCATACAAAGCTCTTTTTTAAAATCCAACTCCACTGTGATTGGTAAAATCAAAGCAAGAAAAATACAGACAAGAATACTTAAAATTATTATTAGGGCTATCACTAAGCAATTTCCCCGCTCTCAAGCTCCTCGGCAAGCTCCAGCTGCTCACCCACATCGTTCACCTCAGGGTTTTCCTTGGGCAGCGGTGGCAGGTCGCCAAGGTCGTTAAGGCTAAAGCTTCTAAGGAATGTCTTGGTGGTACCGTAAAGCAGCGGTCTGCCCGGAAGCTCAAGTCTGCCACGCTCCTCGATGAGCCCCTTTTCTATAAGCGTGGAAACAACGCCCGAGCAGTCAACACCGCGCACCTGTTCAATAAAAGCGCGGGTTACAGGCTGGTTATATGCGATTACCGCCAAAACCTCAAGCGCTGCAGGAGAAAGCGGTGTGCGGCGCTTTATATCGAATGCCTTTTTGATATATTCAGCGTGCTCCTCACGGGTTACAAGCTGATAGGTGTTTTCAAGCCTTACCACCCTAACTCCACTGTTATTTCCATCTAACTTCTCAGCTAACAACTTAACTAATTTTTCTATATCCTCAGGCTCATTTTCAAAGACCTGAGATAAGCGCTCAACACTTATAGGGTCGCCGGAAGCGAAAAGCACCGCTTCAAGTGCTGAGATAATTTCCTTGTTTTTCATCTCTTTTTATGCCCCTTAATAAGTTTAATTTCCGCCGTATCGGCGCTATCCCCGCTGATTTCAACGCGGTTTACCTTGCAAAGCTCAAGCACTGCCAAAAATGTGGCAACAAGCTCAGAGCGACTGCGCGCCGTTTTATAAAGTGAGGATAGGTGGCTTGTCCCACCGCTTAGCAGCTTTCGCATAACGAATACTATCTTGGTGGACACAGCAACGATTTTCTTTGCAACGATTTTGGTAAAGGGCGCCACGCTTGGCGGAAGTCTGCGCTGACCGCGGCCCACCGCCGCAAGATAGGAAAGATAAATGGTATCGCTTGTGTGAACAAGCTCATAGCTTTTATCGAAATCATATTCGGCTGCAGCTCTTACAAAGCGGTCAAAACCATCGGTCATTAAGGATAACTTCTGAGCCATTTCACGGCACATCTGGTATTCAAGCAGTTCGCCTGTAAGCTCTTCTTTAAGTCGAACAATTTCATCATGTCGCGGTAACAGGCTAACGGTTTTCATATAGATAAGGCGCGAAGCCATTTCAAGAAATTCGCTTGAAATATCCATATCGTTTTGGCGAAATATTTCCATCTGCTCAAGATACTGCTCGATAAGCACTGAAAGCTTGATATCATAAATATTAAGTTTATTTCTTGCAATAAGCTGCAACAATAGGTCGAGCGGTCCTTCAAAATTTTCAATTTTGTAGGACAGTGCAGTAGCTGCTTCCATTATACACCACCAAGAATAAGATTAAAGGGTAATGCGGCAAGTGAAGATACGCCGCTATAAATTATTGAAGTAAGATATGCGATAGGTCTATCAAGCACACCCACATATAAAAGCGCTAAAATCGCAATAAATATATATCTTTCATAGCGCATAATTTTAAAGTAATATTTCTGCGGTAAAAAAGTGAATAAGATGCGCGAGCCATCAAACGGAGGTATGGGAATAAGATTAAATACCGCCAGATACACACTTATATAGGTTATATCCCCAAGCACCGAGAGAATAAAGCTTGGAAAGCTTACTTCCAATAAAGCACAAACCGTGATAATGGCATAATAAATTATAAATACAACAAACGATAAAACAATATTTGAAACGGGGCCTGCAAGAGCGACAATTGCCATACCCCATTTAGGATTTTTAAAATATCGCGCATCAACCTGAACAGGCTTCGCCCAGCCAATACCGAAAAGCAGTAATGCGCCCGCACCAAGCCAATCGATATGCGCCATTGGATTTAAGGTTAATCTTCCCTGCCAGCGGGGTGTGGGGTCACCGAGCTTGCTTGCCACAAAGCCGTGGGCAAATTCGTGCACTGTAAGGGTTATAAAAATCACGACTAATGAGGATAAAATTGTTATCAAAACCTCTGACAGAGAATAACCCTGCCTTAAAACGCTGAACAGCAAGCAATACCACCCCAATGTAATGTTTATATAGTTATATTAATTATATAACATTATTGTCAAAAACACAAGGAAAATATACCACTGAAACGCAATAAAAAGGTATGGGCAAGCCCATACCTTTTTTGACTATATCTTTTCTATTGTTTTCATCACATAATCGCTGAACTGCTTGCAGGTGGCGCCATCGCGATCACCCGTTACCACCACTGCCTTTTCGGTTTCGGTGCAGATGCTGAGCGCTTTGGAAAGCTTCTCGGCGGCAGAAGTAAATCCGATATGATTAAGCAGCATTTCAGTGGCTTTAAAGATGCTTGTGGGGTTGGCATACTCACCTATTCCCTGCTCTATCATACGGGGAGCAGAGCCGTGGATAGCCTCGAACATAGCGTATTTATCGCCAAGGTTCATACTGCCCGCGGTACCCA
>CAZIXG010000043.1:0-8249 GCA_964543305.1 uncultured Ruminococcus sp. | reverse complement strand
AATTTCTGCTTCATCGAGCACCTGTAAAGCCTTGGAAAGCTTACCGAGCTCAGCACCTATCTTAACACCCACAACATCTGTAGTTTTAATCAGATAGCCTTCATCTGACAACTGCTTTAGCGCAGTTTCGTTATCATTAACTATAAGGCGCAGAATACCAAATTCCTCGGTATCGGCGATGGAAAGCGCACGAATATTTATATTGTGGGAAGCGAGAGTATCGGTTATAGCCACCAAAGCACCCTGCTTATTTTCCACAAAAACGGTAAGTTGTTTTAATGACATAATATTCTCCCTTTCTATACAAGCTTACGCTTATCAATTACACGAACAGCCTTGCCCTCGCTACGAGTGATGCTCTTAGGCGGAACAAGATGAACCGCAGGATTTATCCCGAGCATTGTCTTCATAGCGCCAGCAAGTGATTTTTCAAGTGCTGTTACGCCGCTTACAGTATCAGTGAACTGTTCGGGATTCATTTCCACATTAACATCAAAAGTATCGTTATTGTTCACGCGGTCAACGATAATCTGATAGTTAGGCTGATAGCCTTCCTTTAAAAGAACGGTTTCTATCTGGCTTGGGAACACATTTACGCCGCGGATGATAAGCATATCATCGCTTCTGCCCATCGGCTTTGCCATCTTAATAAGTGTTCTGCCGCAGGAGCATTTTTTACGGGAAAGCACACAAATATCGCGTGTGCGGTAGCGCAGAAGCGGAAATGCTTCCTTATCAAGCGAAGTGAATACCAATTCACCCTTACTGCCTTCTGGAAGAACTTCGCCTGTATCGGGGTCGATAATTTCAGCAAGGAAATGGTCTTCATTTATATGCATACCCGTTTGCTCTGAGCATTCAAAAGAAACTCCCGGACCTGAGGTTTCGGTAAGTCCGTAAATATCATAAGCCTTTATACCAAGTGTTTCTTCAATGCCGCGGCGCATTTCTTCGGTCCACGGCTCCGCACCGAAAATACCCGCCTTAAGCGGAATATCATCAGGACCATAACCCATTTCCTTAAGGGATTCACCGATATATGCAGCATAGGATGGTGTGCAGCAAAGGATGGTCGCGTTAAGGTCTGTCATAAACTGAATTTGACGCTCGGTATTACCTGAGGACATAGGAAGTGTTAAGCAACCAACCTTATGCGAGCCGCCGTTAAGTCCGGGGCCGCCTGTAAAGAGGCCGTAGCCGTAAGCCACCTGACATACATCCTTATCGGTGCCGCCTGCGGCAACTATTGCGCGCGCACAGCAATCCTCCCAAAGCTCAATATCATTCTGAGTGTAAAACGCTACTACGCGGCGACCTGTAGTGCCTGAGGTGGACTGAATGCGAACACATTCCTCCAAAGGCTTTGCAAGCAAACCGTATGGATAGGCATCACGAAGGTCTGCCTTTGTTAAAAACGGCAACAGATGCAAATCCTCTATGCCGTGGATATCCTCAGGATTAACACCCTTCTTATCCATAAGCTCGCGGTAGTAAGGCACATTTTCATAAACATGCTTTACCTGCTTTACAAGCTTTTCCGATTGAAGCTTTTTGATTTCTTCAACCGGCATTGTTTCAATTTCTTTTTGATAATAGCGCTGTTGCATTTTTTGTTCCTCCTTTAAGAATTATAACCAAGGGCAAACGCCTTTTTATTCATTTCAACAAACTTGGAAGCCACTGTGTTTTCTATGGCTCGAATCCAGTTTTCATAAGGAATATCAAAATATTTTGCAGCCTTACCCATTAGCACTATATTTACAGCTTTTGAAGAGCCTGCCTGCTCGGCAAGGCTGAGCGCATCAAGGGGTTGAACATCAAGTCCCTTTGCGGTAAGCTCTGTTAATACATCTTGGGGGTATTCTGCCGCGCCGATTATTACAGGCATCGGATCTATCTGCTGGGTATTAACGATGATTTTACCATCTTTTTTGAGATAACGGGAATAGCGCGCAGCCTCGAGCTTTTCAAACGAGATTATAATATCGGCTTCGCCATCGGTAATAATAGGCGAATAAACCTTTTCACCGAAACGCACATAGGTTACAACCGAGCCGCCACGCTGACTCATACCGTGAACCTCGCTCACCTTTACATCATAACCCTCATCAACAAGAAGGCGGCCAAGCAGCTTTGAAGCGAGCAGACTTCCCTGTCCGCCAACGCCTACTATCATTACACTTTTTGTATTCATAAGCTCGCCTCCTTAATTTATAGCATCAAAGGCGCAGAGTTGTTTGCAAACACCGCAGCCAACGCAGAGTGTGTTATCGATTTTAGCCTTATTATCCTTAAGGCTGATAGCAGGGCAACCAAGTCCCATACAACGCTTGCAGGATTTGCACTTATCATTTTCCACCTTAAGCGGTGCTTCGTGCTTAACGGATTTTAGCAGCACACAAGGACGGCGGGATATAATTACCGATGGCTCCTCCACTGCCAGCTCCTCTTTAACCGCAGTCTCGCACGCCTTAAGGTCATAGGGATCTACAACCCTCACTCTGTTAATGCCAAGTGCGTGGCAAAGAGCTTCTAAATCCACCTTAGCGGCGGGGTCACCCTTTATGTTATATCCCGTGGTGGGATTCTGCTGGTGACCTGTCATACCTGTAATAGAATTATCGAGAATGATTACTGTGGAATTTGTAGCATTATAAGCCACATTAACAAGGCCTGTCATACCCGAATGCATAAAGGTGGAGTCACCTATAACTGCAACTGACTTTTCTGCAGCCTCATCCCTTGCGGCATTAAAGCCGTGAAGGCCTGAAATAGAAGCGCCCATACAAAGGGTTGAGTCAAGCGCATTGAGCGGCGCTACGGCACCAAGGGTATAGCAGCCTATATCGCCGAGTGTGGTTATCTTGTTCTTTGAAAGCACATAGAAAAGACCTCTGTGCGGGCAGCCTGCGCACATCATCGGCGGACGCGCAGGAATTGAAGAATCTGCGCACACGGCACACTTTGCTTCCATATTAAATGCAGCAGCCACTGTTTGCTGAGAGAATTCACCAAGAATAGAGAAAAGCTCTTTTCCTGTAACCTCTAAGCCTAAAGAACGGACATAGTTTTCAATAACTGGGTCTAACTCCTCAATAACATAAAGCTTTTTCACCTTAGCGGCAAAATCGCGAATAAGCTTTTCGGGAAGTGGGTTTGGCATACCAATTTTAAGAATGCTTGCGCTCTCGCCCATCACCTCTTTAACATACTGATAAGAACAGCCTGAGGTGATTATGCCTATTTCTTCAGAGTTCATTTCAACAGTATTATAAATACAGTCTTCGGCGAACTCCCTAAGTGCTTCGGTACGAGCCTCAACTATCGGGTGGCGCTTTATGGCGTTGCCCGGCATCATTATGTATTTAGCAGGGTTTTTCTCATAATGTTTTAAAACTGCGGGAACCTTATCGCCCGTTTCCACTATCGACTGACTGTGCGCTATGCGGGTGCACATACGAAGAATAACAGGGGTATCGAATTTTTCGGATAGCTCGAATGCAGTTTTTGCAAACAAGTAAGCCTCAGCGGAATCGGCAGGCTCTAACATCGGCACCTTAGCGGCTATCGCATAGTGGCGGGAATCCTGCTCATTCTGAGAGGAATGCATCGCAGGGTCATCGGCAACACAAATAACCATACCGCCGTTAACACCTGTATAAGAAAGTGTGAAAAGCGGGTCGGCGGCAACATTAAGGCCAACATGCTTCATTGCGCACGCACTTCGAGCACCTGCAAGGCTAGCGCCAAAGGCCACCTCGCAAGCCACCTTTTCATTTGGCGCCCACTCGCTGTGGATATCATCATACATAGCTAAAAATTCGGTAATTTCAGTGGAAGGTGTGCCCGGATAGCTTGACACCACGCCAAGGCCGCCATCATAAAGACCTGCGGCTACCGCCTTGTTACCTATCATTAGTTCTTTCATATATTGTTTCTCCTTAGTTACGATTTGTTCTGAGAATCAACAAGTCCCTCTGCACCGTATATCTTTCGAAGGCGGGGCTTTTCAATTTTACCTGTTGGGTTACGCGGAACATCTGCAAATATTATCTTGCGCGGGCGCTTGTAACGAGGCAGTTCTAAGCAAAAACTGTTTATCTCCTCCTCGGTGCATTCCATACCAGATTTAATCTCTATAATAGCGGTAGCAATTTCGCCAAGGCGCGCATCGGGAAGGCCGATTACCGCCACATCCTTAATTTTTGGATGGGCAGAAAGGAAGTTCTCTATCTGCACAGGATAAAGGTTTTCACCGCCTGTGATAATAACATCCTTTTTGCGGTCAACAAGGTATATAAAGCCCTCGCTATCCTGCATAGCCATATCACCTGTATATAGCCAACCGTCACGAAGTGTATCGGCAGTTGCCGCCGCATCACGATAATAGCAGGTCATAACACCTGGGCCTTTTAAGCAAAGCTCACCAACATCGCCGTTTTTCACCTGCTCGCCATTGGGGGATACTATCTTAACCTCCCAGCCGTAACCTGGGATGCCGATAGCACCAACCTTGTGAACATTTTCTACACCAAGGTGCACAGCTCCCGGTCCTGTGGACTCGGAAAGGCCGTAGTTCGTGTCATACTGCTGATTCGGGAAATATTCAAGCCATCTTTTTATAAGACTTTGGGGTACGGGCTGAGCACCGATATGCATAAGTCGCCAAGCGGAAAGGTCAAACTCATTAAGGTCTATATCCCCGCGGTCAATAGCATTTAGAATATCCTGCGCCCACGGCACCAAAAGCCATACTATCGTGCACTTTTCTTCACTTGCAACACTTATTATGTTTCTTGACTGTGTGCCCTTCAGGATAACCGCCTTAGAGCCTGCAAGCAGACTGCCGAACCAATGCATTTTAGCGCCTGTGTGATAAAGGGGCGGAATGCATAAGAAACAGTCGTCCTTGGTTTGACCGTGATGCTTTTGTTCAACTATGCAGGAGTGCATAAGGCTTTCGTGATTATGTAAAATAGCCTTGGGAAAACCAGTGGTGCCCGATGAAAAATAAATAGCGGCATCATCAGCTTCTGTAAGCTCGCACTCGGGATAAATACCCGAGCATTCTGAAATCAAATCGTTATAATCATCTGCAAAAGCGGGACATCCTGCACCTAAATATATAAGTGTGCAGTTTTTGGAAATTTTATCTGCCACTGCCTCAACTCGACCAACGAATTCGGTGCCGAAAATAAGCACATCAGCTTCTGCTAAGTCCAGACAATAATCTATTTCATCAGAGGAATAACGGAAATTAAGCGGAACTGCCAATGCGCCTGCTTTAAGTATTCCAAAATATATCGGCAGCCAGTCAATGCAGTTCATAAGCAAAATGGCTACCTTTTTCCCCTTTCCTATGCCGTTTTGCTTAAGCATATTGGCAAGGCGGTTTGCCTTTTCGTTAAATACCTCCCAGGTGATTTCACGGCGATAAGAGCGCACACGGTGGGTAGGCTCAACCAATTCATATTCGTGCCAAGTCATCTTGCGGGTTTCCGGTTGTTCGGGGTTAATTTCCACAAGCGCCACATCGTGAGCATATTCCTTGGCATTCCTTTCAAGTAGATGAACGATGGTCATTTCAATTCCCCTTATAATATATTAGATCTATATAAATATACTTTAACACTTTAAAGCAAGAATGTCAACACTGACAAACGATTTTTTGTGTTTCTTGAAAGTTTTGGTTGACAAGCACGCTTTAAAGTGTTAAAGTATGCTTGTAAACTTTAACGGTTTAAAGCGTTAAAAAAGAAAGGTTGATGTTAAATTATGGCAGTTGGTAATACCTTAGCGGTAAATATTACCCCCACAATGATGATTTCTATACCTATGCTGATATGCTTTTTTGCATTGATGATAGGCGTTGGTTTTGCCTGCAGAAAGCACGCAAAGAGTGTTGATAGCTTTGTGCTCGGCGGTAGAAATGTTGGCCCTTGGCTTACATCGTTTGCTTTCGGAACCTCCTACTTCTCTGCCGTTATATTTGTTGGATATGCAGGTCAGTTTGGTTGGAATTTCGGCTTGGCTTCTACCTGGATAGGCCTTGGAAACGCCTTTATCGGCTCACTTCTTGCCTGGACAGTGCTTGGCCGCAGAACACGCGTTATGACACAGCATTTAGGCTCAAAGACTATGCCCGACTTCTTTGAAAAGAGATATGATTCTAAAAATCTTAAGGTTGTGGCATCGTTTATAGTGTTTGTGTTCCTTATTCCCTACACTGCCTCCCTTTATAACGGTCTTTCCTCTCTGTTCAACAATGTGTTTGCCATTCCCTACTGGGTGGTTGTTGTGGTTATGGCGGTGCTTACAGGTGTATATGTAATATTCGGCGGATATATGGCAACTGCCATAAACGACTTTATTCAGGGAATTATTATGCTTGTTGGCATTATAGCAGTTATCGTAGCGGTGCTTAATCAAAACGGTGGCTTCACCGAGGCGGTTAAGGCACTGGGAGCAAGCGAGCATGCGGGCAGTGAATATATCTCAATGTTTGGACCTAACCCGATATTCCTGTTCTTTGTTGTTATGCTCACCTCCTTGGGAACCTGGGGACTTCCACAGATGGTTGGTAAGTTCTATTCTATTAAGGATGAAGGCTCGATTAAAAAGGGTACTGTTATTTCCACTGTTTTCGCAATTATAGTAGCAGGCGGCTGCTACTTCCTTGGCGGCTTCGGCAAGCTTTACTATAATGAAATGCAAAGCGGCGGATACATATCCAGTTCAGGCGCCGTTATGTTTGACAAAGTTATTCCCACAATGCTTTCAGAACTCGCTCCCGTTATTGTGGCTTTAATTATCGTTTTGGTGCTTGCGGCATCAATGTCAACACTTTCTTCGCTGGTGCTTACCTCCTCCTCAACCTTAACACTTGATGTGGTTAAGCCTTTTGCCGAGCGCAAAAAGGCAATGAGTGAGAAAAAGAGCGTATTTATTATGCGCTTATTCATAGTATTCTTTATAGCAATTTCCGCAGTTATAGCAATTCTGAAGGATACCATCTGGAGTGACTCAGTGTTTATTGCGCAGATGATGGGCGTATCGTGGGGAGCTCTTGCAGGCGCATTCTTGGCACCTTTCCTATACGGCTTATACTGGAAAAAGACCACCAAGGCGGCTGTTGTTGCAAGCTTTATCTTTGGCACAGGACTTGAAATCATTCAGCTTTGCATAAGCGTTGGCTGGATAAAGCTGAACGGTGGCTTCTTAGGCTTTGTGTTCACAAACTCACTTTATTCGGGCGTGTTTGCAATGGTCGGCGGACTTATCCTCGTACCAATTGTAAGTCTGCTTACACAAAAAACATTGCCCCAGAATATAGAGGAAAAATTCAACTGCTATGATGCGGTTGTAACAACGGTTAAAAAAGATTCTTTGGGATAAAGTGAACAAAACGGCATCACAGTAAAATCTGTGATGCCGTTTTTATTTTTTATAGCTTTAAATTATTCAGCTGCTTCCTCTGCAACCTCTGAAGTCTCAACAACCTCGGCAGGTGTTTCATAAACAACCTCTTCCTCTGCCTGTGCTTCTGCAGCTTCTTCTACTGCAGGCTCATCATCAAGAAGAGCGCGGATAGAAAGGCTAACACGCTTCTTTTCAAGGTCAACAGCGGTAATCTTAGCCTCTACCTCCTGACCAACGGTAAGCTCGTCCTGAGGCTTAGCAACATGCTTGTTAGCAATCTGCGAGATGTGAATTAGACCGTCAACACCTGGGATGATTCTTGCGAATGCACCATAGGTTGTCATACTAACAATTTTAACGGTGACAACATCATCAACATTATAGTTGTTCTGGAAGATAGCCCAAGGGTTATCCTCTGCCTTCTTATAGCCGAGAGAAATCTTTCTCTTTTCGGTATCGAGAGCCTTAACATAAACCTCGATTTCATCACCAACAGCCACAACCTCAGAAGGATTCTTGATACGAGTCCAAGAAAGCTCAGAGATATGTACCATACCATCAACGCCGCCGATATCAACAAATGCGCCGTAGCTTGTAAGAGACTTAACTGTACCTACATAACGGTCACCAACTGCGATATTTGCCCATACCTTCTCTTCAGCCTCTTTGCGAGCCTCACGAAGCACGCTGCGGATAGAGCCAACTGCTCTTCTGCCACGACCGATTTCGATGATACGGAAGTCTACCTCCTGACCTTTAAGCTCCTCAAGAGAATCGCCTCTTGAAGCGGTAGCCTGAGATGCGGGAATGAATACGCGAACATTGTTTGA
>CAZIXG010000042.1:0-8481 GCA_964543305.1 uncultured Ruminococcus sp. | reverse complement strand
TATCGGTCGTAAGCAGAAAAAGCGTGATTTCCGTCGCCTTTGGATTACCCGTATATCTGCAGCCGCAAAAATGAATGGTATGAACTATTCAACATTTATGAACGGACTTAATAAGGCAGGCGTGCAGATTAACCGCAAGATGCTTGCTGATATAGCAGTTAATGATGCTGCAGGCTTCGCTAATCTTGTGAAGACTGCACAGAAGGCTTTAAGCAAATAATTTTATCTCGCCCGGGATTAATCTCGGGCGAATTTTGCTTTTATTTTGGGAGGAAAATATGGATAATTTTATTGAAATAACCTCTAAAGACAACCCGCTTATCAAGCTTGTTGGTTGCTTGCAAGCCTCATCAAAAGCAAGAAAAGAAAACGGATTTTTTGTGCTTGAAGGGCTCAGAATTTGCAAGGATGCTTATGAAAATTCCATTAGGTTTGATAAACTGATTGTCACAAAAAATGCACTTGAAAAGTATGCAGAAGATATTGAAAAGTTTCAAAAAGTATCTGATAAAACATATCTGCTGACTGAAAATCTTTTTAGAAAAATCAGTGATACAGATAATCCACAGGGCATAATTGCGCTCGCTAAATTCCCCGAAATAGAAACAGAAATTTCCAAGATGGGCAGATATATAGCTCTTGAAAATATTGCAGATCCTGCAAATCTCGGCGCTGTTTCACGCACTGCAGAGGCACTGGGAGTAAGTGGTATTATTCTCAGTTCAAACGGTTGCGATCCGTATTCTCCCAAGTCGCTCCGCAGCTCAATGGGAACACTTTTAAGAATGCCGCTTTATATAGTCGATGATGTTTCTGAATTCATTTCGCTTAGCGGTCTTCGTTCTTTTGCTTGTGTTGTTGATAAAGCTGCAAAAAGCATCAATAAAATTGATTTTACGGATGGCGATGTTGTTTTAATAGGTAATGAGGCAAATGGTCTTACGGACGCCGCAAAGGCTTCTGCATATGAATCTATTACTATCCCGATGAATGGGAAAGCAGAATCACTTAACGCTGCAGCTGCGGCGGCAATTTCAATGTGGGAAATGATGAAGGAATAATTCGATGTTACTTAATAAAGATAATATAACTCTTATTAACTTACTAACCCTACAACAAGCATTCGGTGCGGGAAGCTATAAGGCAGTAAGCATATATGAAGCACTCAAATCTAATAATTCGCTTGATATACCCGTTAAAGATATTAAGTGGCCTGTGAGTATAGAACCAAAGGATATTAAAAGAATAAAGGCGGTAAACGCATCAAAAATTTATAAAATTATTGATGAGAGTGTTAAGAATAATATATCCATGCTTACAATTGAGGATAATGAATATCCTGATCGACTTCGTAATATTTCGGAGCCACCCATTGTATTATATATAAAAGGTGAGTTTCCTGATATTGACAACGAGCCGATTATTTGTATAGTAGGCCCTAGAAAAGTGTCTGATTTTGGCAAAAAGGCTGCCTACTCACTTTCGAGGCGACTTGCAAAATCAGGTATAATTATTGTAAGCGGCGGCGCTCTGGGAACTGATACGAGCGCGCACAAGGGAGCACTAAGCTGTGGCGGAAGAACAATTGCAGTTTTAGGGTGCGGTATTTGTTATAACTATTTGCCTGAAAATCGCAAGCTTCGTGAAGCCGTGGCCGATAGCTGTTGCGTTGTCAGTGAGCACCCTCCATATGCTCCAACCACAAAATACTGTTTTCCAATTAGAAACAGGTTAATGTCTGCGTTGGCACTTGGCACTGCAATTATTGAAGCAGATGAGAAAAGCGGTGCACTAATTACTGCAAGATATGCAAATGAACAGGGTAGGGATGTTTTTGTGATACCAGGTAATCCCACCTATCCACAATATAAGGGTTCAAACAATCTCTTGCGTGACGGCGCGCTGCCGCTCATTGATGCTTCGGATATATTTAATCAGTATATAGTGCAATACGCCGAAAAAATTGACATTAAAAAGGCTTTCGAAAAAGAAAAAAAGAAAAACCAAAAACCAAAAAATGAAAAAAAGTTGTCTTTAGGTCTTTCAAAAGAGAGCGAAATGGTGTATAATAATTTGAATAAGCAAAAGTTTTCGGCAGATGATTTGTTGAGCCTTGGTATAAGCGATGATAAATTAATTTCTGCACTAACTGAATTGGAAATTGAGCATGTTATAAGGGCACTTCCCGGAGGCATGTATGAGTTGATAAAGTAAAAAAGGAGCAAAGTAATGGCTAAACTTGTAATCGTTGAGTCACCGAGTAAAATCAAAAGCGTTAAAAAGTATCTCGGTAGCGGATATGATGTTATGGCTTCTATGGGCCATGTTCGCGATCTGCCAAAATCAAAGCTTGGCGTTGATATAAAGAATAACTTTAAGCTTGAATATATTAATATGTCTGATAAAAAGGAAGTTATTAAAAAGCTTAAGGAGGCTGCCGCCAATAGCGAGCAGGTTCTTCTTGCAACCGACCCCGATCGCGAGGGTGAAGCGATTTCTTGGCATTTAGCGCATATTTTAGGTCTTAATCTCGATGAGGCTAACCGTATTTCTTTTAACGAAATCACACAAACAGGTGTTAAAAACGGCATAGCCAACCCTCACAAAATTGACCTTAATTTAGTTGATGCACAACAGGCACGCCGCGTTGTTGATAGAATAGTTGGTTATAAACTTAGCCCGTTTCTTTGGCGCAAGGTTAAAAGCGGCCTTTCAGCGGGCAGAGTTCAAACTGTGGCGTTGCGACTTATTGTTGACCGAGAACGCGATATTGAAGCCTTTAACAGTGAAGAATACTGGACTGTTGATGCAAAGCTGTTAAGCGGCAGAAAGTCCTTTGAAGCAAAGCTCTTCGGCACTGTTGATGGCAAAAAGATAGATATAATTCCTGATGAAGCCGCTGCAAATTCGATTGTTGCAAGTCTTGAGAATGCAGAATATGTTGTTTCTGGCCTTAAAAAGGGTACTCGTAATAAGCAGCCTGCGCCTCCGTTTATCACTTCAACCTTACAGCAGGAGGCTTCGCGTAAGCTTAGCTTCACAGGACAACGCACCATGCGTGTGGCTCAGCAGCTTTATGAAGGCGTTGATGTTCCAGGTCACGGTACCACAGGTCTTATAACATATATGCGTACCGACTCGTTGCGCATTTCCGAAGAAGCACGCGCTTCTGCTAACGGTTTTATTACTGCAAAATACGGCAAGAATTATCTTCCAACAAAGCCGCGTTACTTTAAAACAAAAAGCGGCGCTCAGGATGCTCACGAAGCTATCAGACCTACAGATATCAATATAATTCCTGAACAGATTAAGACTTCGGTTACTGCAGACCAATATAAACTTTACAAGCTAATTTGGGAGCGCTTCTTGGCATCATTAATGGCACCATGTGTTCAAAACACAGTTGCCGCAGATATTACCGCTGGTGATTATCTGTTTAAAGCAAGTGGTTATTCGGTTAAATTTGATGGCTATACTGTGCTTTATGAAGAGGGAAAAGACGAAGAAACAGCCGATGGTGCGCCGTTGCCTGAAATGAGTGTCGGGGATATATTAAAGCTTAAGTCACTCACTCCTAATCAGCACTTTACTCAGCCGCCTGCTAGATATACTGAGCCAACTCTTATTAAAGCTTTGGATGAAAATGGCATTGGCAGACCTTCAACCTATGCTCCGATTATTTCTAACATATTGCAAAGAAGCTATATTGAGCGTGAAAAGAAGTCGCTTAAGCCCACTCAGCTTGGTATGGTTGTCGCCGATTTAATCGGTCAATATTTCAAGCAAATTGTTGATGTTAAGTTCACCGCAGGCCTTGAAAGCAAGCTCGATAAAATTGGCTCGGGTGAGGTTAATTGGTTGGATACTATTTCTGATTTCTATAATGATTTTGATGTGCTTTATCAAAAAGCTGAGGACTCACTTAACGGCAAGCGTGTTAAAATTCCGGTTGTTGAAACCGAGGTTATTTGTGACAAATGCGGCCGAAAAATGGTAGAAAAGAACGGCCGATTTGGTAAGTTTTTGGCATGCCCTGGTTATCCGGAATGCAAAAACACAAAACCAATGCCCGAAGATGAGGTTAAGCAGCCCTGTCCCAAATGCGGCGGCAAGCTTGTTAAAAAGATATCTAAAAAGGGCAAGAAGTTTTATGGTTGCTCTAACTATCCAAATTGTGACTTTGCTTCTCCCGGAGTTCCAACGGGTGAAATCTGCAGTGAATGCGGTGGATACATTATTAATGGCATCCGCGGAAGAAAATACTGTATGAATTCTGAGTGTCCTACAAGACAAAAGACCTCTAAGACAAAAAAGGATAATTAATAATGGAAAAAATAACTGTTATCGGCGCGGGGCTTGCAGGCTGTGAGGCGGCATTTGCAATCGCAAATCGCGGAATAAAGGTTGATTTGATAGAAATGAAGCCTTTAAAAAAATCACCCGCGCATAAAACAGATTTGTTTGCAGAGCTTGTGTGCTCAAACTCGCTTAAAGCTGCTCGCGTTGATTCCGCAGCAGGACTTTTAAAGCAGGAAATGCGAGAGCTCGGTTCTGTGTGTCTTGAAGCCGCCGAAAAAGCGCAGGTTCCCGCGGGTGGCGCATTAGCAGTGGACCGCAATATTTTTTCACAATATATAACCGATAGAATTAAAAATCATCCAAACATTACTGTTAAAAATGAAGTTATAAGCGAAATACCTCGTGACGGTGTTTGTGTGGTTGCAAGCGGTCCGCTTACGGATGATGCACTGGCTTGTGATATCGAGAAGCTCTGTGATGCTGAAAATCTAAGCTTTTATGATGCCGCAGCACCAATCGTTACCGCCGATAGCATCGATTTTACCAAAGCCTTTATTGCTTCAAGATACGCTGTGGAGGATGGTGGCGACTACATAAACTGTCCTATGAACAAGGATGAGTATGAGCAATTTTATAGTGAATTAATTAATGCCGAAACCTCACCGCTTCACGAATTTGACAAACAACTTCGTGTTTATGAGGGTTGTATGCCTGTGGAGGTTTTGGCAAAACGCGGTGCGGACTCTATCAGATTTGGCCCTTTAAAACCTGTTGGGCTTCGCGACCCGCGGACAGGCCATAGACCATGGGCGGTTGTTCAGTTGCGAAAGGAAAATTCATCGGGCACGCTTTATAATCTTGTTGGTTTTCAAACAAACCTTAAGTTCGGTGAACAAAAGAGAGTTTTCTCACTGATTCCGGGACTTGAATCTGCCGATTTTGTGCGATATGGAGTTATGCATAGAAATTCTTTTATAAATTCACCTAAACTATTAAATCGTGAACTATCACTTAAAGAGCACAGTAATATATATTTTGCAGGTCAGCTTTCAGGTGTTGAGGGATATATGGAATCGGCAGCTAGCGGTATAATCGCAGGTATTAATGCCGCAAACAAGTTATTAGGTAGACAGCCTATTATATTGCCAGACTTCACTATGATAGGCGCGCTTCTTAATTATATTACCGATGAATTGGTGGAAAAATTTCAACCTATGGGCGCAAATTTCGGAATATTACCGCCGCTCGAAGCCCATATAAGGGACAAGCGTGAGCGTTATGCCGCTTTAGCCGATAGGTCATTAGAATTTTTTAAGGAGAGTCTTATATGAGAATAGTTGTAGATGCTTACGGTGGCGATAACGCACCGCTTGAAATTGTTAAAGGTGCATCAGTTGCTTCAAATGAGTTTAATGCCGAAATAACCCTAACAGGTAAAAAGGCAGAAATCGAGGCAATTATCAATGATAATAACCTTAATTTCCACGGTGAACTCATAATTATCGATACAGATGATGTTATTTCAATGCACGATGACCCAACTACTATTTTAAAGGCGCATTCTGAGTCCTCAATGGCTTTGGCTTTTAAAGAGCTTGCTGAGAGCAGGGCAGATGCCTTTGTTTCTGCCGGCTCTACAGGCGCCATAGTTGTGGGCGGAACGCTTATTATTAAAAGAATAAAGGGAATCAAACGCCCAGCCCTTGGCGGTCTTATTCCTTCTCCCACAGGTCATTATATGCTTATGGATATGGGCGCTAATGCCGAATGCAGACCTGAAATGCTTGCTCAATTTGGCGTTATGTCAAGTGTATATCTCGAAAAGGTTGAGGGCATTGAAAATCCGAAAATCGGTCTTTTGAATATTGGTGTAGAGGATACGAAGGGTGATGAGCTTCGTCTTGAGGCATATAAGCTTTTAAGCGAGGCACCTATCAACTTTGTTGGCAACATTGAATCCCGTGAGATGCCTAAGGGTGTTTGCGATGCCGTTATAGCAGACGGTTTTACAGGCAATATCGCATTAAAGCTTATTGAGGGCACTTCAATCACAATGTTTAAAATGATAAAGGGTATTCTTTATAAAAATATTATAAACAAGCTTGCAGCCCTTGTTTTAAAGAAGGATTTGTATAGCTTAAAGGCTATGATGGACAGCTCAGAAGTAGGCGGCGCGCCGCTTTTAGGAGTGTCAAAGCCTGTTATCAAGGCGCATGGTAGCTCGGATGCCAAGGCAATAAAGAATGCTATTCGTCAGGCAATTATTTTCACAGAAAAAGGCGTAATTGATACTATCAGCGCTAATATTAAAAAATCGGAGTAATTAATTTATGGAATCACTGGAAGCTAAACTTAATTATAAATTTAATAATGTTCAGCTTTTAAAGAACGCTTTAACACACTCTTCATATGCAAATGAGGTTAGAGGAGGCGTTACTTCTAACGAGCGCCTTGAGTTCTTGGGTGATTCTGTTTTATCTATTATCGTTTCCAAGTATATTTACGAGAATTACCCCAAAATGCCAGAGGGTGAGCTCACAAGGCTTCGCGCTTCTCTTGTGTGCGAAAAGGCTTTATGCGGTTTTTCAAGGCAATTGCAGCTTGGTAAGTACCTTAGACTCGGAAAAGGCGAGGATAAGGGCGGCGGCAGAGAAAGAGATTCTATTCTCGCTGATGCATTTGAGGCAGTTTTAGCGGCAATTTACCTTGATGGCGGTATGGAAGCAGCTCGAGCTCACGCTTTAAAATTCATCATCAAAGAGCTTAAAGACTGCAAGGTTGAGGATGATTTTAAGGATTATAAAACCACACTTCAGGAGATTATTCAGCGTAACCCTGAGGAATCGGTTACATATATTCTCACTGGTGAATCAGGCCCCGATCACGATAAGTCTTTTACAGTTGAAGTTCATCTTAATTCGAATGTAATAGGTAAAGGAACGGGCAGAAGCAAGAAGCAAGCAGAGCAAATGGCTGCTAAGCAGGCTCTCCATCTTATGGGTGAAAATATATGAATAAGCGGCATTCAAATATTTCTATTTTTGTACCGCATATCGGTTGCCCTAATATGTGCAGTTTTTGCAACCAAAGGCATATAACAGGCGTTAATTATGCACCGAGAACCTCGGATGTTGTTGAATATGTGAAAACAGCGGTTAAAAGCGCGAATTATGACCCAATAAACACCGAAATCGCATTTTTTGGAGGTAGCTTTACCGCTATTAACCGAAATTATATGATACAGCTTCTAAAGGTCGCTAATATTTTCATAAAGAATGGTGTTGTTTCAGGTATAAGAATTTCCACAAGACCTGATGCTATCGACCGCGAAGTGCTTGATATTTTGAAACAATACGGCGTTACCTCAATTGAGCTTGGTGCCCAAAGCCTTAATGACAAGGTTTTACGCACTAATAATAGAGGACACTTAGCTAAGGATGTTATAGCGGCTTCAAAGCTTATAAAGGAATACGGATTTTCTTTAGGGCTACAGATGATGACAGGGCTCTATAACGATTGCGATGAATACGCTTTAGATACCGCCCGTAAAATCATCGAATTACAGCCCGATACTGTTAGAATTTATCCCACGATAGTTTTAAAGGATACAGATTTAGCCGCCCTTTATTATGATAATCGCTATAAACCTCAAACGCTTGAGAGCGCAGTGGAATTATGTTCAAAGCTATTGTTGATGTTTGAGCAGGCAAATATCAATGTTATTAGATTAGGACTTCATTCCATCGAAAAGGATTCCTATATTGCCGGACCTTGGCACCCCGCTTTCAGCGAATTATGTCAGTCAAAAATAATGCTTGACCGAGCTACTGAGCTACTAAACGAAGCAGGGGATTATAACTTATTCGTTAATTCCTCTTTTGTTTCAAAGATGATAGGTCAAGGTAAGGAAAATATAACTAAACTTAAACAATTAGGTTATAACTGCAAGGTTTTAACCGATAATACGCTTAATAAATTTGAAATAAAAATTGAAAGGAGAAGCTGAATTTGCTTTTAAGTTCCATTCAAATACAAGGCTTTAAATCTTTCGCTGATAAAACGACACTTAAATTTGGCCGTGGAATCACTGCGGTTGTAGGTCCTAACGGAAGCGGTAAAAGTAATATTTCCGATGCTGTGCGCTGGGTTTTGAGTGAGCAGTCAACCAAAAGCTCGCGCGGC
>CAZIXG010000041.1:0-8824 GCA_964543305.1 uncultured Ruminococcus sp. | reverse complement strand
GGCGAGCCCGCACCCGTTTACTCGGTAGCAAGCGGACTTGATTATCCCTCCTCAGGCCCTGAGCACGCATTTTTGCAGGGTATTGGCAGAGTAAAATATGATGTTATAGATGATGAGGAAACCATTGATGCTTTTTATAAGCTTTCCCGCCTTGAGGGCATCATCCCCGCAATCGAGAGCTCACATGCCGTAGCTTATGGTATGAAGCTTGCAAAAACTATGGACCACGGCTCAATTCTTATCAACCTCTCAGGCAGAGGCGATAAGGATATGGATTATGTAATAGAAAATTACGGAATAAGATAAATGCACAACTAACTTAAACAAAGCCTCTGCTTTTTTAAAGCAGAGGCTTTGTTTAATGAAAAATGAATAATGAAAAATGAAAAATTGCGGTGTTTCGCATTCGCGAAACGAAAACATAAATAACAGGCTGTATAAATATAACACCACATCGTAGGGACAGGCGTCCCCGACTGTCCGCCTAAATTTAATGAAAAATGAATAATCTCAAATATGTCATTCTGAGCGCAAGCGAAGAATCTTGTCTACCATACACCATCTACATTGTGCATTGTGCATTATTTAAGCTCATCAAGAGTAAGCGAGTAGCTTTCGATAAATTCCTCAAGAAAAGCATCGGCTTCTGGCAGCTTTAACGCCTTTATTGCTTCAAGGGTTGATTTTTCGGCCGAGGAAAATTCGCGGTTTCCTGAATTTCTTTCCTCAATGCATTTAATAAGCGCCGAAATTTTATCTGCCGCCTTTATGATGCGCGCTGTCGGCTCATCAATGTCATAGCAGGGGGCAAGCTCCTCCCTGATATCGCAAGGAAGCATATCAAGCAGCTTGGTTTCCGCAACACCCTCAATTTCCTTATAAACGGTTTTAATCTGCGCGTTATAATATTTTATGGGTGTTGGCATATCACCCGTTATTATCTCACTTGTATCGTGAAACATTGCGGCAACCGCAACGGCATTTGCATCAACCTTACCACCAAAGCGCTTGTTTTTAATTATTGCAAGCGCGTGTGCTATAAAGGCGACCTCAAGGCTGTGCTCGCTTAAATTTTCCTGCCTTGTGTTTCGCATAAGGCCCCAACGATATATATATTTCATTCTGGATAGCATTGCATAAAAATGACTTGCCAAAATTATCACTTCCTTTATTGAATATTATACCAAAACTTGTTATAATATCAATATATAATTTTTAGTAAGGTAGGGGATAGAATGACCTTTTCGTATAATAAGCTTACCTCGCTTCGCCCACAAAAGGAAAAGAAGCTTTTCACCTTTTTAATTGCTATGGCGGTTGCCGCCTGCTTTTTTGTGCCTTATATGATTTTAAGTGAGGGTTATTTCACCTTTTTCGGTGATTTTAATGTTCAGCAAATTCCCTTTTATCAGTTGTGCCATCAGGCGATTCGCGAGGGCAATGTTAACTGGAGCTTCACTACCGACCTTGGTGCTAACTTTGTAGGCTCTTATGCATTTTATCTGCTCGGCAGTCCGTTTTTCTGGATAACACTTATTTTTCCTAATTCCTTTGTGCCGTATCTTATGGGGCCGTTGTTTATATTAAAGTTTGGTTGCGCCGCGCTTACGGCGTATATGTATATCCGCCGTTTTACCAAAACTCCACAGGCGGCAAGCCTAGGCGGTCTGCTCTATGCCTTTTCGGGCTTTTCCATCTATAATATTTTCTTTAATCACTTCCATGAGGCTATAATCGTTTTCCCGCTTCTGCTTTTAAGCCTTGAGCTGCTGCTCACCGAAAATCGCCGCGGCGTGTTCGCACTGTCGGTAGCGCTTTCCGCCATCACCAATTACTTTTTCTTTTTCGGTATGGTGGTATTCAGCGTGATTTACTTCTTTGTCCGTCTTCTCTCAGGCGCGATAAAGGTTAAAATTTCCCGCTTTGCGGTGCTGGTGTTTGAGGCGGTAATAGGTCTGTTAATGGCGGCGGCTCTGCTTGTTCCCGCGATTTCTGCTATAATCGATAATTCCCGCGTTTCTAATATACTCCTCGGCTGGAGTGGCATCACCTACGGCAAGGAGCAGATATATCTTAATATTATCCAGTGCTTTTTCTTCCCGCCCGACCTACCCGCACGCCCTGTATTCTTCCCTGGTGCCAATGTGAAATGGTCTTCGCTTGGCGGCTGGCTGCCTGTCTTTAGTATGGTGGGTGTGTTTACTTGGTTTATCTATAAAAAGGGTAGCTGGCTTAAGCGCATTATAGCAATTTGCGCCTTTATGGCAATGGTGCCTATTTTAAACAGCGCCTTTTATGCCTTTAATTCGTCATACTATGCCCGTTGGTTTTATATGCCCATTCTTATGATGTGCCTTGCCACCGTAATGCTAACCGAGGATGCTTCGGTGGACTGGTCCTCAGGCTTTAGCTGGGTTAGCGGTATCACCCTTGCCTTTACCGCAGTAATAGGCTTTTTCCCGCAGAAAAATAGCGAGGGTGAAATAGTGTTCGGGCTTTACACACCAAGTGAGGATGGCACCTATATGGTGCGCTTCTTTGTGACCTGTGCGATAGCAATAGTTTCGCTGCTTATTCTTAAAATGCTGCTTAAAATACTAAAAAATGATAGAGCGGCATTTTATAAAAGCGCAATAACTTATGTCTGCATAATATCGGTTATATATGCCAATGTGTTCGTGGCACTTGGCAGAACGCATTCTTATGAGGTAAAGGAAGTTATGATAGATCAGCTTATCGAGGGCGAGGTAGTGCTTGAGGGTGAGAAAGAAGATTTCCGCATCGATGTTTATGATGGCGTTGATAACACAGGTATGTATCTCGGGTATTCAACCATCAATGCATTTCATTCGGTGGTGCCCTCATCTATTGTTGATTTTTATGAATATGTCGGAGTTGAGCGTTCTGTTGCCAGTCGCCCCGATACCGATATCCCCGCTATAAGACCTCTGCTTTCGGTAAGGTATCTGCTAAACCGTAATGGCGGCGATAGCTTCGTTGAGAATGGCGAAACTCTTATGCCGAATTATGAGTATATAAAGACCAGCGGCGGATATTATGTTTATGAAAATATGAATTACATTCCCTATGGTTTTTCTTATGACTATTATATGAGTTATGAGTTTTGTGATAGCTATAACGAGGAAAGCCGTTCTCGCCTTATGCTAAAGGCTATGCTGCTTGACAGTGAGCAGATAGAAAAATATGCTGATTATATGAAAGATATCGAAACGCTTAAGTTCACAGGCAATTATTCTAATACACTCGGCACCACGCTTAGCATATCAGATGATGCTATGGCTGAGGACTGCGCCGCTCGTCGCGCTACCGCGGCAGATAACTTCACCACCGATAACGGCGGCTTTACTGCCACCGTCACCCGCAATAGCAAATCTTTGGTATTCTTCTCAATTCCGTATGATAAAGGTTGGTCTGCCACCGTAAACGGCAAGGCAGTTGAAATAGAAAAGGTTAATGTCGGCTTTATGGCGGTGCCTGTCGAAGCGGGGGTTAGCACCATTCGTTTTGATTATGAAGCAACGGGGCTTACCGCGGGCGTTATAACCACCGCTATAGCTGTAACTGTGTTCCTCATTTACTTTGCAATCGCTTCACTTTATATTAAAAAGCATCCTCGTGACACCGAGTACCCCGAGGGGGACAGGCTTATCGAGCAGTGGCAAAAGGATGATATTGCCCAAACTGCCGCGCTTTATAAGTCGGTGATAACCGAGCGCAAGAGTATTCTTGATGATATATTGCCCGATGATGATTCGCAAAGCCCAAACCTTGAAGGCGGATTTAAAATAGATACCGATAAGTTTAAGTAATGCACAATTAACCTAAATAAAGCCTCCGCTTCATCTTTTGAAACAGAGGCTTTATTTAATGAAAAATGAAAAATTTCGGTGTGCCTTACGGTACGGATATATATCGTTTTGCCTTGCAAAACACATTAATGCGCCTTTGGCGCAATTTATGTTCCTTTGGAACAATTTATGAATGCTTTGCATTCAATTCATGCCGTAAGTCAATTCATTGCTAATTTCTAATTGCTAATTTTCTCTTTATCCACCCAAGCGTTCTTCGCACCTTGTGTAGCACAAGCCTTATCGGATAGCTTAGCCTTATGTATATAATGTAAGCGCGATAACCCTTTGAGTCTCGGCAGTTTATATATTTACCCTTGCGGTAAATGGTGTCAAGCACGCCGATTATCATATCGCGCTTTACATATTCCTTTTTGTATGTGCTGTCGCCTCTTATTATATATGTGCCGTCAGGCAGAATTTTGATTATTCTGTGAAGTATCAGCTTGCCGCCCTCTTTGTATCTGTAAAGCACAACATCATTTTCTTTGAGAGCCCCATCCACGCGATTAATAACCGCAATATCTCGGTGCGCCTTAAAAAGCGGCCTCATACTTACCCCCGAAGTAAGGCAAGCTACCTGTGACTGCACCTTAAGCTTCTCTTCGGCAGAGCTAAGATTTATAGCATCACTCATATCAAAAGCCCCGCCTTTTGTAGTTTATCTATAAATTCATCAACCGTTTCCTCGGCATCAGTTGTTGTAGCATCGCTATATTCTTTTAAAATAGCGGCGATTATTTCCTCGCGTGTAACATCGCATTTTAGCATATCAAAAATAAAGGCTCCCGTTTCGTTGAGCTTTATATAGCCGTTAAAGCGGCCGCCCGTATCGCCAACCGATACCGCCACCGTATCACCTGCAACATTATTTACCACAAAATCATATTTTAACTTCAAAAAAACACCGCCTTTATTAGAATGATACGATAATAAAAAACAATTGTCAATGCAGATTTTGTATACATTTTCAAAATTGATTAAAAATTTTTATAATTTTTATTAAATAATATGATTTTTCTGCTTGCAATTTGAAAAAATGGGTGCTATAATGTTACAGTAGCCGCAGAAGTGCGGTCTTGTTTGCGTACCTATTTTTCGATGCCCTTGTGGCACATAACTTATTTGGCTTTTTGCCGGTTAGGAGAAAATCGATATGTCTAAGAAATTCTTAAACAGAGTTGTCTCGGCTATCCTTATGATAGCGGTAGCTTCAACTATGTTCCTCGGTGGTGTTGTAAATGCGGAAACCACCGCAACAGCAACATATACCATTCATGATTACGCTGTTGTAACATCGGGCTCAACTCAGTCGAGCGCGTATGTAACATTTGAATCGGAAACACCATTTTCGCTTGTCCGTTTTCAGGTGAGCGCAACTAGTCCCTTAACACTCTCAAGTGCTGAATTTGTCGAAGGAACTATGGCTGATGATACATCTGCTACAGAATCTTTGGTTTCGTATGAGCTTGCTACCGAAGATGATCCTGCTGCAGTTATGGCTGAAATAATAAATGAAGAGGATATCAAAAATCGTAACTACTATAAATCGATCACCATTAAGCTTAATTTTTCAGGTGGGGTGAATCCGTGGGTTCAGTACCTTGTAACTCTGGGCGAAACCGATATGTCCGCTATGGGTGAAAGCACAATCTTCACAGTTACAGAAGCTACCTTAGAAGATGCTATCAATTATATCCATGCTCACACTTATGGTGCTATGCCGACAAATCGTACCGATGCTACTGATACTTACTACTCTATAGGTACTTTTAAATGCAGGTATTGTGGTGATGAGATTAAACAGTTGGCTCCCGATAATGTTGCAAATGACCCCTCAACAACAGAGAGAGGAATAATTAGTAGTCTTGTTGTACATGCGATGAGCGTTTCCTTTAATGACGATGGCACGATGAATATCCACGCGTATGTTAATTCTCCTTATTACCATTTGCAATTGGTCGTTTGCCCAACTGATGGTTATAAGTATCATCAATTTGGCGGGAATGCGAATGATGAAGGTCAGGGTAAAGAGGATATTTCGGTACTAGACGGTGAGCAGGTAGGAATAGGTGAATATATATTCACCTTTACAGGCATCCCTGCAAAGGATATAGGCGAAAAATTGTTGTTTACGGTTTTTGCTGAAGGTGCTAAAACTGGGGGTAAGCTTTATTACGGACCCTCAAAAACCTATAGTCTCGCTGATTACTGCTATGATGTAATTGAGGGCGGCGAGAATGTTGTAGGTAAAGAAGATGGTGATGATGAACTTTATGCATCCTTGCTTGACTACGGCGCAGCAGCACAAGTATATGCAGGTGAGACAAACGAAGACAATCTCGCTAATGCGAAACTTGCTGAAAAAGACGCATATAAAACGGCAATGGACGATGCAGAAATGGAAGAAATAACCGCTAACAATTCCGAAGGTTTTACCAACGAAAATTGCAAAGTATACGGTACCTCATTAATTCTTCGCGCAAATGCTTCCTTGAAGTTCTATTTTGCATTGAACGGTGATTATAGAGACAATGAGAATGTTGTTATAACCCTTATGAGGGGCAGCACCGAGCTTAAATCGCTTACCGCTTCACAACTGCAACACGCTGATAGCTCAGGTAGATATTATGCGTACACATTAGATGTTCCACCTAAGCAGTTAGAAGATGTTATCACAGTTGATATTTCTGTAGGTGAAAACGAAAGCTACAGTGGAACATACAGTGTAGCAGGATACGCAAGAGCAGCCTATTATAATGATAATGCAAGCGAAGCCTTAAAGAATGTTTCAAAAGCGCTTGTTTATTATGGAAGAATGCTTGAAGCTCGTTATCCTTCAACAGTAGCCTAAGCGATACATCACTAAATAGGAGGAGAAATTGAAATGTTTAAAAAAGCTGAAATTGATATTTACGACTTAGATTTAGACGATGTAATCGTTACAAGTATTACTGGCGACCTTATTGAAGACGAAGAGACCGATATACTTCCGTAAAAATAATCAACATAGAAGCGGTGTGCATTATGCACACCGCTTTTTCTTTTATATCGTAGGGCACGGCTGCCTCCCTTGCCCTAAAGGGAGGCGGCGCGCCGTAGGCGGGGCACGGGTATATTTATGGTTTGTTATATATCTGTTTCGCGTACGCGAAACACATCAAATGCTAATTGCTAATTGAAAATTGCTAATTTTTTATTGCCTCTTTTTTGCGACATAATTTTCATTCCTTGTGCGGTATAATGGTACTTGGTGACAGTTATGACAGTCTATGCCGATATACTTTTTCTCATAAATCTTATTGTTGATTATTTTTTGCTTCGACTAACCTGTGTGATATTACATTTAAAGCCCCGCCTTTGGCGGATACTCTTGGGCGCAGTTGTGGGCGGTATTTTTTCTCTATACATATTTTTACCGCAGTCACACCCTATTGTTGAAATAATAATCCATATTTTAATGTGCGCCGCCTTGTGCCTTATAACCTTCAGTTTTAGATCTTTAGTAGCTTTTTTTCGCGCATCTGTCGTTTTATTTTGCATAAATTTTGCCTATAGCGGAGCGATGATAGCACTTTGGTTAATATTTAGGCCATATGGAATGGTTATAAACAATTCGGTGGTATATTTTAATATATCGCCTATTTTTCTGATACTTTTTTCCGTTTCAGGTTATTTTTTAACTTCGCTTTTGCGGCGGCTGTTTGCCAAAAAATTCCCACAAAGCGCTGAGTGTGAGGTAACGCTTTTTATAAATGGCAAAAGCCTTACCCTTTCAGGAATAATAGATACAGGCAATTCAATTAAGGATACCTTTGGTATCGCCGAAATAATTATTGTGGATGCCGATAGTGCCGATAGGCTTTTAGGAAACGATAGGCATACTGATGAGCTTGCCCGCCGATACCGTGCCATACCCTGCACCACAGTGGGCGGCACCGAAATTCTTAATGGCTACCGCATAGACCAAGCGCAGATAATATATAACAACAAAAATCAAACTATAAAAAATGTGATAATTGCAATATCGCGAGCGCCTCTAACAGGTGCGCAGGCGATAATTAATCCTGAATCAATTTAAGATGATATATATGGGGTGTTTATATGAATATAAAAACATTTTTTCAAAAAATACTGATAAGGCTTCATCTCATAGAGCCGATTTATTATATAAACGGCCCCGAAACACTACCCCCGCCGCTTAGCGCCGAGCGTGAGCAGCAGCTTTTAAGCGAGCAAAGCGAGAGCGCTAAAAATGAGCTTATAGTTCATAATCTAAGACTTGTGGTGTATATCGCGCGCAAGTTTGATAGCACCCCTACAGGCATTGAGGACCTTATATCTATCGGCACAATAGGTCTTATTAAGGCGGTAAACACCTTTTGCCCTGATAGAAATATAAAGCTTGCAACCTATGCCTCGCGTTGTATAGAAAATGAGATACTTATGCATCTTAGAAAAGTATCCTCAAAGCGGCACGAAATATCTATAGATGAGCCGCTTAATACCGACTGGGATGGCAACGAGCTGCTGCTTTCGGATATACTTGGCAGTGACGGTGATGAGGTAAGCCGAGGAATAGAGCAGGAGGATGAGCGCCATCAGCTAAAGGGCTTTGTGGCATCCCTGCCACCTAGGGAACGGCAGATTATGGAGATGCGGTTTGGTATGAACGGCTACTGTGAGTACACCCAAAAGCAGGTAGCAGATACCTTAGGTATATCACAGTCCTATATATCCCGTCTTGAAAAACGAATAATCGGAAAATTAAAGAAACAGATTGAAAAAGCGGTTTGATTATTGTAAAATATTATTGGTGATAAATTTGGAAATTATATGGTTTTATGTAATTGTTTTTAATGTTTCATCTGTAATAATATGTATTTTTGATAAATTTCAGGCAAAAAGGGGCGGTATGAGAGTAGGTGAAAATCATCTTTTTGCGTTGAGCCTTT
>CAZIXG010000040.1:0-8911 GCA_964543305.1 uncultured Ruminococcus sp. | reverse complement strand
TAACAGCGGCTTATAGCCGCAGAGCAAACTACCGGCTTAGCCGGTAGTCATGATTCATACCCAAAATTTCTCGGTTGGACCGTCAAGATTTATATCCGGAAGATCGGGGTTATCCTTTAAAAGCTCGTATATATGTGCGGCAAAGTTTATATCGTGCAAGGAAATTCCTATGTTGTAGGCGAGAATTCTTTCTTCATCATTCTCTCTGCCTGTAACCTTGTTGTTTACGATATCCGCAACCTCGGCAAACTTTTTGAATTTGTCAAAGTTTTTGAAGTGACAAACATGACCATAATCATCGGCAAAAATCTTATCAAAAAACAGGTCGCAGTTGGTAAAGCCTAAAGTATGAATAGGAACCACTAACACACCGGGTTCATAACAGCTGTCTTCGCAAAAGTCCTCAGGCATATAGGTTGCTGCGGAAATAATAACATCAGAACCGCGAACCACTTCTTGGGCGGTGTCAACATAAGAAAATTTAAGATTAGAATATGCTTCAAATCTTTTTGCAAAGTCTTTTTCTTCATTGTTGAATTTTTTGAGCTTTATGTTTAAAATCCTATCAGGACAAATCTCTGCAAGCACTAAAAGCGCGGCGCGGGCAGTGTTTCCAAGGCCAACCATACCTATGGTTGAAAAATCTTTTTTGGCAAGAAGCATAATAGAGTGCGCGGCCACAGCGCCTGTGCGCATAGCGGTTATCCAGGTGGCATCCATTATAGCAAGGTTTTCACCGCTGTTAACATCATAAATTGTTAAGAAGCTTTCCAGTGCAGGAACGCGCTCGGGATAACGGGTAACAACCTTAACACCGCCTGTGTTACCAATTATTGAAGGCATAACATTACAAAACACGCCATCAAAGGGCTTCATGCTTATTTTAGGTGGCAAAAGAGCTTTTGATTTGTTTTTAATCATATCGCAAGCCCACTCATAGAAAACGGCAGGTGAGATATTTTGATTCGCTATATCGCTGAACGTGATAACTTTCATAATGTACTTCCTAGGTTTTGTTATTTGTTTTTCTTATCTAAAAATTAAAAACGGTAGGAGTGCAAGCCGCAAATTGAGCGCCGATTAAACCGTTTCGTATTCATTGGGGAATTTGAGCTTATAGGGGAAATGGTTTATTCTCTTTTCTTCAGGGGGAAGTTCCATAAAATTACCATAAAGACGCGAAAGAGAAACCTCTATGTTGTTTGGGAAATTGATTTCTACATCCTCGAACTTTTCTTTTCTCAGTGGGAAAAGCTCATCACGGGTAAAATAGTTTTTGCAAATCGTTGAGCTTGAGAAATAGGCATAAAAGCCGGTATCCTCGCCGTTATATTTACAGCTTGCCTTTTCGCAAAGTTTATATAACCATTTGTGTGGTATGCAAAACAAATTGAGGAAAAACCAAACCATCGCTGTTACGCAGTGGGCTAATTTCGCCTTTATTCCGCGGATGGGGAGTACAGGGAAAGGAACATGCTTTAAGATAAGAAGCTTGCTAAGTAACCATGCAATTTTCCCCTGCTTTTTAAAAGCCTTTTCATCAACGGGCGCATTGTCAAATGCATACACATCGAGAAAAATACCCAAGGGACACTTGATTTTTTTAAGGGCGTGCTCAACGAACAAAGAATCCTTAAGTGTTATGCGGGTTGTCATAAGAGGATAACTTGAAAAGTCCTCGGCATTAACTATGATATATTTATCCGAGTAATCGCGCTTGAAAATCTGCAAAAGCTTTTCATAATCCTCGCGAAGTAGGGCAACATCAATATCGTCGTCCCAAGGGATAAAGCCGCCGTGCCTGAGAGCGCCTATTCCTGTGCCGCAAAATCCAAAATAAGTAAGGTCGTTTTCCTCGCATACCTTTATAAAATCTTTAAGGATAGCAAGCTCATGCTGCTGAACCTTTTTTAGAATTTCAGGCTCGTAAAATCTTTCTTTTTGTTTAGACATAAATAACTCCAGTCTTTGTTAATTTATTAAAGAGTATTTAATTGCTTTTATCTGAAAATTTTAAAACAATCGGGAAGTGGTTTTTTCTCTTCTCCACAGGTGGCAACTGCATATAATCGCCATATTCCTGAGTGAGCAATTCGTGCCAACATCCAAACATCTTGATTTGTGTGTCTTCAAAAGGCATTGTTACTGTTGGGAAAGCGCTGCTTTTGGTTATAATTGTATCCCAAGGATATGTATAGGATAATATAGCAGAGCGCTTCGTTTCGGTGTTATTGTATTTTCTGGATGCCTTCTCGCATTTTTTAACAAGCCAGCTTTTTGAAAAGGGCAGTAAGCAAAGATGTGCTATACCGCATATCGCATGGATAATAGTTCTTTTTAAACCGCGATAAGGAATGTATGGGAAGGGCAGCACCTTAAGCCAGTGAAGGCGCATCCAAAACCAGCATTCTCTAACCTGACGCTTGGCCTTTTTATCGTCATCCGGAATGTTATCGTAAGGATAAATTCCGATAGCAATACCGTATTTATATTTACAGTTTTTCATAGGCTCGGAAATCATAAGCGTGTCCTTTAAGTACACGCAAGCGGTAGGAGCGGGGAAATCCTTGTTGTCCACCCAGTTATCTGTGCCGAAATTTTCGCCGAGTTCTTTTGGCAAAATTTCCATAAGGCGATCATAATCCTCGCGCATTACTGCCACATCAATATCGTCATCCCAAGGGATAAATCCATGGTGACGCACCGTTCCGATAGCGGTACCGCCCTCTGCCATAAGCTCAATTCCGTTTTTATCGCAGACGCGTTGAAGTTCTTTTAGAACATCAAGTAAAACAGCTTGAACCTTTTTTAAAGTTTCGGCATCATATTCTCTCATAACAAATCTCCTACAAAATATTGTGATTTTCTACAGTAAAAGTATAGCATAAGATATGTTGCTTTGCAAGAATATTGTTGTTAAATGGGGGTAATTGACGAATAAGGCAATTTTTGATTACTCTATTGAAAAAAACGGGATAATGTGCTAAAATAATTATGTATGTATAAAAGAGGTGAAGTTGGTGGAAAGCAAAAAATTAAGCGTTTCGCAAAACGCGCTTTATAATTCGGTGGGCACAATTTTTTATTGCTTTTGCCAGTGGATAACATCAGCACTTTTGGTTGTTCACCTATCTCCTGAGGATATTGCCGTTGCCAACACGGGACTTTTGCAGCTGGCGATAAGCGTTACCAACATTTTCTTTGCAATATCTACCTATAATATGCGCACATATCAAATTTCGGATGTGAAGGATAAATTTTCCTATGGCGATTATATCGGCGCGCGGTTTGTAACGGCAACAATCGCTATGGCGCTGTGTGTTATTTATGTGGTGATATTGGGTTATTCGTTAAGAACGGTGCTTTGTATCGTTTTTTATATGATTTTCAAGCTAAACGAAACCTTCAGTGATGTTTTGCATGCTATCGACCAAAAGAATTACCGTATGGATTATGTGGGCATATCTTTTATAATGCGCGGAGTGTTAATGGCGTTAGCGTTCGCTTTGGCACTGCTGATATTCGGCGATGTGCTTATAGCGGTTATAGCGATGGCGGTGGCAACATTCGCTGTGGTTATATTCTATGATGCGAAAAAGACCTCTCGGTTTGGCTCGATTAAACCAAAATTCAACAAAAAAACAATAACAACTTTGCTTATAACCTGCTTACCCTCGGTGGTATCAGCAACGGCATTCACATCAATAACAAGCGTTCCAAGACAAACTCTTGAAGCAATGCAAGGTGAGGAAGCTCTTGGTTATTATGGCACAATAGCCACTCCGGTAGTGGTAATTCAGGTTATGGCTACAAGCATATTTAACCCAATGCTTACAGAGCTGGCGGAGCTCTATCACAAGGGCGAGGTTAAAAAATTCCTGCAAAGGCTCGCAAAGAATTTAGCTTTGCTTACAGGTATCACTGCGGTAATACTTGTATGTGTGGCGCTTCTCGGTGAATTTGCGGTGGGACTTGTGTTCGGCGAAAAATTTGTGCCTTATACCTATCTTATGTATGGCATAGTAGGCTGCACCGCTATGTATACAGTGAGCTGGCTTTGCACCAACACGCTTATCATTATGCGAAGGCTTAAGGTGTGCATGATAGCGAGCGTGTTTTCGCTGGCGGTTGCAACTACCTGTTCAAAATTATTTATTAATATTTTCGGTATGAACGGCGTAAGCTTTTGCATTATTATGTGCTATTTAATTCACATAGCGGTATGTGCCGTTGTGATATATAAAAATTTAAAAGTTAAGGGGAAAGCAAGTTGAGTTACACACACTCTGACCACACTTGGGCGATTTGTGCTTATAAGGAGAGCTCTTTTTTAGAAGAATGTGTAAAATCTCTTATGGCTCAAACGGTAAGCAGTAATATTATAATGGCAACCTCAACACCTAATGAGTATATCGAAGGCATTGCCGAAAAATATAATATACCGCTTTATATAAACGATGGTATAAAGGGCATCGGCGGCGACTGGAATTTTGCATACAGTAAGGCTCAAACTCCGCTTGTAACCATTGCTCATCAGGATGATATTTACGAGCTGCAATATGCTGAAAAAATGCTCGAATATATAAATCTTGCAAAAAAGCCGATAATATATTTCAGTGGCTACGGTGAGCTGCGAAACGAAGAAAAGATATACAATAATTCCATATTGAAAATTAAAAAGCTTATGCTTTCGCCGCTTAAAATTAAAGCGTTCTGGACAAGCCGTTTTATAAGAAGGCGCATCCTTTCTTTTGGCTGCCCGATTTGCTGCCCTGCTGTTTCTTTTGTGAAAAAAGAGGTTGGCGAAGCACCCTTCACAAACGATTATCTTAGCGATATCGACTGGCAGCAGTGGGAAATTCAGTCAAGGAAAAAAGGCTCCTTTGTATATAATCCTGAGCCGCTTATGTGCCACCGCATTCACGAGGAGTCTGCCACCACCGAAATAATCGGCGATAATAAGAGAACAAAAGAAGATCTCGAAATGTTCAAGAAGTTTTGGCCCGCGCCTATAGCAAAGCTTATAGCAAGGCTTTATTCGGGCAGCGAAAAGAGCAACGATATTTAGGAGAGGAATATGAAAACATTAATAATAATTCCCGCGTACAACGAAAGCGAAAATATTGAAAGGGTGGTAAAAAGTCTCGAGGATAACTGCCCCGAGTGCGATTATCTTATCGTGAATGACTGCTCTACCGATAACACCCCGCAAATATGCGCCGAAAAGGGGTTTAATTTTATAAGCCTTTGCTGCAACCTCGGTATCGGCGGCGGTGTTCAAAGCGGTTATATCTATGCCGCCCGCAACGGCTATGATTGCGCTATCCAGATAGATGGTGACGGTCAGCACGACCCCGCATATATAAAAAGACTTATTAACCCCATCGAAAAGGGCGAGGCGGATATCGTTATCGGCTCACGCTTCATTGAATGCGAGGGCTTTCAGTCCAGCGGTATGCGCAGATTCGGAATAAAGTTTTTAAGCACGCTTATAAAGCTTGTGTGCGGCGCTACTGTTCGTGATGTAACGAGCGGCTTCCGCGCGGCTAATCGGCACTTTATTGAAATCTTCGCCAAGGAATATGCAGATGATTATCCCGAGCCCGAGGCTATAGTTAACTGTTCCTTGAGGGGCGCTAAAATCCTTGAGGTGCCCGTTGTGATGAAGGAAAGAGAGGGCGGCGTTTCATCAATAAGCCCGTTTAAATCCGTTTATTATATGATAAAGGTTTCGCTTGCGATTATACTTCAAAGAATAACCTATAAAGGAGGCAGAAAATAATGAGTATGGCACTTAGAATATCCTTGCTTGTGGGAATATTGGCATATTTGATATTTATAGTACTTCTGCTTCGCAGAAAAAGCTTGAATCTTAAATATTCACTTTTGTGGCTTGGCATCGCCGCCATACTTGTGCTTATGGTAGCTTTCCCTGAGGCGGTGTCTTTTTTGGCCCAGCTTATAGGTGTCGTGTCACCCATAAATGCAATATTTTTGATGTTTATTGCATTTATATTGCTGCTTATTATTTCTCTCACCGCAATTGTTTCAGGCCAGCAGCGAAAAATTAAAACACTTATCCAAAATATGGCGATACTGCAAAAGCAGGTAGATGATTTAAAGAAACAAAAATAAGAGGTTATTTTATGGCTATTAAGAGCTTATCTATTAGGATTGAGGATTACGGGCAAAAGCACGATAAAATAGAAACAAATAGATAACTTCTTCACTATTCACTATTACCTATTACTTAAATACAACACACCCCTCGGTTTCCCGAGGGGTGTGTTGTATGGGGATGAATATGGTGGTGGCTTGTAAGCGGTAGTGCAGAAAACCGCCCAAGCCTTTATAAAACCGCCTTTCGCCCAGGGGACGGTAGGCAAAAAGCAGATTTTAACGAATTGGCAATTAGCAAATTTTAAGCTGGCTGTATTTCGGTGCGTTATCGGTTTTTTTAATTCGCACCTTGTATTCTATATATTTTTCGGTTTCATACTTGCGCGAATGCGCTTCTATTCCCGCGTTTTGCATGGTGCCCACAAGCTTTGAAAGGCTGTTGGCAAAAAGCTTTATATCGCCTATCGCCGCCTTTCTTATGGGGGCCGATTTCTCGGGTGTTTTTTTCTCTTGAACGACCTCGGCAGGATTTAAAATTTCGCTTATAAGCGCTTCTGTCTCGGTAAGACTGAGCCCCTCGGCGATTATTTTATGAAGCGTGCCCTCTCTAAGCTCGGCTGGAAGCCTTAGGAGTGCTCTCGCGTGCCGCTCGGTAAGATTTGCCGCGAGTATCCGCTCGCGAAGTGTGTCTTCAAGCTTTAAAAGCCGCAACTTGTTGCAAACGGTGGAGCCCGCCATTCCAAGCCTCACTGCAATTTCCGATTGTGAAAGACCAAAGTTATCCGAAAGCCTTTTAATAGCGGCGGCCTCTTCGAAGAAATTAAGGTCGGCTCGCTGCATATTCTCGGTAAGACTGTAAAGCGCGGCGGTGGTCTCGTCTGTCTTGTGCAGAACACAGGGCACTCGCCGAAGTGATGCCATTTTTGCGGCGCGAAGTCGGCGCTCACCTGCTATAAGTATGTATTTACCGCCCTCGCCGCGTCTTACTGTGAGCGGTTGAATAATTCCGCTTGAAGCAATACTTTCTGCAAGGGAAGCCAGCTCGTATTCATCGAAGCTAAGTCTTGGTTGGTCAGTGCTAGGGAGTATATCGTCAGGCTTTAGCATAAGAAGCTTTTTATCGGCAATGGTGTGCATCGGTTTCCCACCTTTTTGTTTGCTGTAGGCTTTCTGCCTTGCAAATATATTATGAGGGATATCGGCACGATTTGTAAAGCAATTTCGGTCGGGAAAATCCGACAGGGAAAAACAAAAAGCGCCTTTTTAAAGGGCGCTTTTTTTGATTTTACCGCCTATCCGCGGATATTTTGGCGGAGTTTGCGATATCTTTTTTGCAATTATAAAGGCTCGCGCCTCATTTTCTCGTAAATTTTCGCATATAATAGTTGGTTTTTCACATCCGAGAATTTTATAGGCATTAGCGGCAGCGGCCGTTTCTTCCTTGGCGCTCGCCCCCTTCATAGCAACAAACTGGCCGCCCACCTTCACAAATGGTATACAATATTCGCAAAGCGTGGGCAAGGCGGCTACGGCGCGTGCACAGGCAATATTATATTTTTCGCGGTAAACCGGATCCTTTCCTGCATCCTCGGCGCGCGCGTGCACAAGAGTGGCTTCAAGGCCAATATTTTCAAGCACCGCACCTAAAAATGTGAGGCGCTTATTTAATCCGTCAAGCAGGGTGAGGCTGATATCAGGGCGGGCAATTTTAAGCACAAGCCCAGGGAAGCCCGCACCTGTGCCCACATCTATCACACCGACGCCTTTCGGCACATTCACATTTTTAAAGAACATAAGGCAGTCAAGAAAATGCTTATAAAGCACCTCCTCGGGGTTGGTGATGGCAGTGAGGTTCATTTTCTCGTTCCATTCAAGCAGTAGATTACCATAGGTGTTAAGTCGGCTTATTGCAGAGCTATCAAGAGGGATACCAAACTGCTCGCACTCGGGCAATATCTTTTCAATTTTAAAATCTATCATTAGCTTCCACCCTTCGCAAGATGTATAAGAAGTACCGATATATCCGATGGACTAACCCCCGAAATTCGGGATGCCTGGCCAATGCTCACAGGGCGCACTCGGTTGAGCTTCTCGACCGCCTCCAGTCGCAGACCGTAAACTGCGTTGTAATCGATATCCTGTGGTATCTGTTTGCCCTCAAGTCGGAGCATCTCCCCAACCTGAGCGGCTTGGCGGGAAATATAACCCTCATATTTTATCTCGATTTCAACCTTTTCGCAAACCTCTGCAGGAAGCTCGGGGCGGGTTTTATCGAAGGGCGCAAGACTCTCATAATCAAGCTGAGGGCGCTTTATAAGGTCGGAGAGTCGGGTGCCTGTGGTAACACGCGCGGTGCCGCGCTTTTCAAGCATCAAATTAAGCTCCTCGCTCGGCGGTAAAAACATCCCGTTTACGCGCTCGATTTCCTTTTCTTTAAGTGCCTTGCGGCGTAAAAACTCCTCAAATTGCTCGCGGCTTATAAGTCCTAATTCGTGACCTTTAGGCATCATTCGCTCATCGGCGTTATCCTGCCGCAGCAGTAGGCGGTATTCACTGCGCGAGGTCATCATTCTATAGGGGTCCGAGCAGCCCTTTGTAACAAGGTCATCAATGAGGGTGCCTATGTAGGATGAGGCGCGCGAAAGGGTGAACGGTTCGCGGCCTAAAACCTTGTGCGCCGCGTTCACGCCCGCAATAAAGCCCTGTGCCGCCGCCTCCTCATAGCCGGAGGAGCCGTTAAACTGCCCCGCACCGAAAAGTCCCTCGTGCTCCTTAAGTTCTAGTGTGGCAG
>CAZIXG010000039.1:0-8920 GCA_964543305.1 uncultured Ruminococcus sp. | reverse complement strand
GAGGCAGGCGTGCCGTTTTTCTCAATTTCAGGCTCAGATTTCGTTGAAATGTTCGTAGGCGTGGGCGCTTCGCGTGTTCGTGATTTGTTCGGCGAAGCCAAGAAAAATGCCCCTGCAATTGTGTTTATTGATGAGATAGATGCGGTTGGTCGTCAGCGTGGAGCGGGTCTTGGCGGCGGTCACGATGAGCGTGAGCAAACACTTAACCAGCTTCTTGTTGAAATGGATGGCTTCGGCGCTAATGAGGGTGTAATCGTTATGGCGGCAACAAACCGCCCCGATATCCTTGATAAGGCGCTACTTCGCCCTGGCAGATTTGACCGCCAGATAACCGTTAACTACCCCGATGTTAAGGGCAGGGAAGAGATACTGAAGGTTCACTCCCGCGGCAAGCCACTGGGCCCCGATGTTGAGCTTTCCACCATCGCAAAATCCACCTCAGGCTTCACAGGTGCCGACCTTGAAAACCTGCTTAACGAATCGGCGCTTCTTGCAGTTCGCCACGGCAAAAAGGCAATTACTCAAGAGCAGATAGAAGAGGCTACCATCAAGGTGGTTATGGGAACCGAAAAGAAGTCCCATGTTGTTCGCGATAAGGATAAGATGATTACCTCTTACCACGAGGCAGGCCACGCTATTGTTTCTTATTTCTTACCCACTCAGGACCCCGTGCATCAGATTTCTATAATTCCGCGCGGTATGGCTGCGGGCTACACAATGTATCTGCCCACCGATGAAAAGGGGCACACCTCTAAAAAGCAGATTTTAGAGCAGATTTGCTCACTGCTTGGTGGCCGCGCTGCAGAACAGCTTACACAGGATGATGTCTGCACAGGCGCTTCTAACGATATTCAGCGTGCAACAGAGCTCGCCAGAAAAATGGTTACCAAGTTTGGTATGAGCGATAGATTAGGTCTTGTAACCTATGGCGACGATAATAACGAGGTATTCTTAGGCAGAGATTTCTCATCTACCCCTAACTATTCCGAAAAAACTTCGGCTGCTATTGATGAGGAAATCGAAAATGTTGTTATGAGCCAGTATAAAAAGGCACTCGAGCTTTTAGAAGACGCAATGCCAAAGCTTCACGAGCTTGCAAAAATTCTTTTCGAAAAAGAAAAAATTACAGGCGAAGAATTCCGCGAAATGATGGCAGCAAACTAAAAACACAAAAAGCACCCGCAAGGGTGCTTTTATTATACAAATTAAAAGCACACAGAACCGTCACCTGTGTTATTCAGCTTCGCCCTGCTTTATTGTGCCACGCTGTTCTCCTGCCTTAGTGTAAAGCTCATCCATCCGTTCTCGATATGTATCCTCATCAAATTCGCCGTTTTGGAACTGTTGCATAAGCGATGCCATTTCGGTGGGAATATCACCGATTTCTGTCTCGGCTTCGCCATCAATTTCCGCTCTCTCATCAACAGAAATTGAATGTTTTTTATTTTTCTGCATAGACTTATTCTTGACAGATGGCTCATTATTGGGTATACTGTCATTGGTGGTAGTTGGAGCCGACTTGATGGCTCCCTCCACCATATTTATTGGGTCAATATCGTATAGGATTTTTTCTCCGTTTGAGGTATTAGCAACATTTAATGTTGCTTCCCAAACGGATTTATTTTTATCTTGTATAAACACCTTCCAATAGTCCCAATTGCTTTTACCGTAATTATCTAGCCAATCATGAGCATAATTAGAGTTTTTAGACACATCGTATTTGGCGGTTGTGATAAGTTCGTCTATTAAAACGATGGCTTCTTGTTTTATTTGAAGTCCACTGTATTTGTTATAAAGTTCCTTGAGAACATTACGCTTTTTACCGTTCTTATTTCTTATGGTATCATTTTTCTTTGCGATTCCAATATTAACTGCATTATTGTTATTGTCATAAGCAATAAAATGTTCTCCGGCAAGGTTGTTTATAACAAATGATTTTACAGCATCCTTTCTTTGTTGTTCAGATAAATTTGCCAAGCGGTCACTATCAAGATAAACTCCCACACCATAATTTTTATTGCTTGGACCAACAATTTCCTTTATTGAATACTTCACACCGCTTTTTGGGGCGGTGTTTTCTTTTGCAGATTTTAGAAGCTGGGCATATCTTGATTCAAGCTTAATTAGCTTAAGGGTTATCTGCTTATTGCCTGATAGCTTTTCCTTAAGATAAGAAACGAAGTCAAGTATAAACTGTATCGCCTTAGGTCTTTGCTTTTGCTGCAGGGAATTTAAAAGGCGGTTTAATCCTTTTTCACCATCAGCGAAAAATGTTTCGCCGCAAAAATCAGCATACATTTCCTGCTGCGCTTCCGATGCGCCCACAGGGGCGGCACTCTTACGGCTATCAATTACCATTTCGCGATAAAGACCTTCAAGCAAACCTATCGAATCGGAATTTGATTTTGTTTTTCTTTGAAGCCAACGCTTATATTCCTTTGAAACTCTTATTGCTTCAATAAACTCCTCATAAACTTCGCTTGTTTCAGCAAAGTGCGTAAGCTCGTGACCGAATATAAACTGCAAAGGCTTCTTTACTTTAGGATTAAGGTAAATTATCTTTTTATCATAGTCTATTGTACCGTTAGACCTTGCGCCAAGCTCAGTCTTAAGGTTTTTATCAAAGACTACTCTATAGCCCAGCTCACGCGCTATTGCGATAATCAACCGTTGACCTTCGCTGTGCCGCTCAACACCCGCAACACTCGCGCCCATATCGGCAATAATATCAGCTTCGGGGAAATCTGCCGAAGGCTCATCAAAGAAAGAGCCCTCATCAACCTCGGTTTCCTCGTCCTGAGAAGCGTTTTCACTATTGGCAGTATCAGTTTCCACCTCACCATCAAAACCGCCCTGAGCCGAATTTTCAGGCATAAAAGAAGCAGCCCCGTTTTGTGAGGTTGCTTGAGTAACTCCTGTATTCGGTTTTAGTACGCCGTTATCTGCAACTATGACTATTTGGTCAGCATCGAACACACCCACCGACCAACTTCCGATGCCTTCATGCTTATTCTGATACAGATAGGAATCATATCCAAGCGATTTCAAAAGCTCTCTGACATATATATTCGCAGGGGCATCATACCTATTCGAGAAAAACCCTTCCATTTTGAAAATGTCATTTAATTGCTCTTTGGTTATAATGTTGGAGTTTAGTAAAAATTCGCATACGCTATATGCGCCAAATTTTCCAAGGTCAGGGGTCACAAGCGGATTTTTAGAAATCACATAACCTTCTAAAATATGTCCATCTCGTTGTTGTTTGTCTCGTCGTTTTATATCTATTGCCGCTGACAGCGTTCCTAAATGAAATGCTCCGTCACCATATTTAAATTTAGCAAAACTATTAGGCGACCAATGAAAAAACGAAATCACTGTTCCATTCTCTGTTTTAAACACTGTTTCCGAAAGAATGTTTTGAAGTTCGGGACTTAAAATTCTACCTATGCTATCGGTATTTTTTATAGCTACTCCTCGTACAATTCCAAGAAAGTTTTCATCAAGTCCAGTGCCCATTGTCCGCGCGAATGGGAAATTTCTTGCAGAAATCCACCCTGACTCGCCTGCTGCCACATTTTGAGCAGGTATTCCCGCTGTTGACTGTGCATTTCCCAATTCTCCTCGTATAATTTCGGTATTAGCACCGTATGTCCGTTCAGTGTTTTGGCTTCTATTAACGGCTGATACCGCTCCTCCTGCCAATAGCTGGGTGTTTTGACTGCCATTTATTCCGCCTCCGTTCGCGTTTTGATTTATTATACCACCATTTGCAGTTGACTGCAATGTAGAATTTTGAGAAGCATTTTCACTATCGGCAGTATTAGTTTGTATCTCACCGCTAAAACCGCTCTGTGCCGAATTTTCAGGCATAAAAGAAGCAGCCTCGTTTTGTGAGGTTGCTTGGTTTGTTTCACTATTGAATTTATCAATAGCAGCGCTTACCGCTTGCCAGTTCTTAAACATACCACCATATATTTTTTGCGCCAATTCTGCATCAAAGTTATAGCATTGTCTAAGATAGGCTATTATTTCATTGAAAAACTTTGGGATTATATCAGCCTCTAAAAGTTCTTCTTGGGTATACTTCCCAATTTTTTCGATTTCACCAGTAGCATAATTAATCTTTTCTTCAATACAGAAATGTTTTTTATTAATATCATCCGCAACAATTAAATATACTTCACTATCTATAACTATATTTTCACAAAACACAGATTGAAATTCGATAAAAGCGTCATTGTCCAACATTTGCAATAAGTGAACTTCTTCGTGGTCTGCTGTCTGTTCTGCGGTTCCTATCAAATTGCTCGAAACAATAATTTTACCATCAGGGGTTGTAACAGCATTATTAGAAAAAGTGGTTTTCCCGTTTCGATTAGCTTCTATGGAGCCATCACTATAATCAACATCATAGCCTTTAGCTTTTAATATTTCAACTGCGCGGTATGCTTCTGTATCATCAGCATCTTTGGAGGTATATGATAATAAAATTTCTTTTCCGTTATGACCTTTAAAGGTTAAAAAATTTCCTCTGCCGCTTCTTTCATTTGCTTGCGCAACTCTTCTGACGAAAGACTCTCTATCTTCTTTTGTGCTTTTTGTAGCTTGGCTTTCTGTTCGGGAGTTAACGGTTTTGCCGACTGTACCGCCTGTAACAACTCCTCCGCTGTTGTTTTTATCATTTGTACCATCTCCTGCTGATATTATACCACCATTTGCAGTTGACTGCAATATTGGGTTTTGTTTCGCAATTTGCGCAACCTTTTCTAAAGGTATATTAAGTGCAGAACGGACGCTGTTTGCAGCTTCGCGACTATTAGAAAGTTGCGAATCGAGTGTTTGCACCCATTGTGCATCACGAGTTATAAGGTCAGCGAATATCTGCTTAGCTGCACTATCGTTGCTTAGCGTTCTTTGTTCGGCAAGGTTTAATTTTTCGCCGTTTATACTCTTTTGAAAAATTGTCGCAATATCATTTTTGGTAATTATGCCGCCGCTTATTGCCTTTTGCCAGTCTGCCTCGGCAGTATTGCGCTCAAAGGAACGGTCAGCCGATTTCATTGCCGCCTCATCGGATACAGCCTCATAAGAAAGCATATCGCCGAGCAGTATTTCCTGTTCGGTGTCCGCTATCATATCGGGAGTGAGTTTTCCCGTTTCAAGAATAGTTCTCACAAAACGCTTTGTGATTTTATCATCAGAAACCTGCTTAGGTACTGCTATCGGTGTTACTGCATTTTCACCCTCGGGTATAATACCAAAACGCTCAAGCGCGGCGTTGTAAAGCTCATCCATCCGTTCTCGGTATGTATCCTCATCAAAATCACCGTTTTGATACTGCTGCATAAGCGCTTCCATTTCGGTGGGAATATCGCCAATTTCGGTATCGTTTTCCGAATTTTCATCAACAGAAATTGAATGTTTTTTATTTTTCTGCATAGACTTAGTATTGACAGACTGTTCTCTTTGTGGTACAGTATTGTTAGCAGATATGTTGCTACTGTTCTCTCCATTATTGGAGTTGGACGGCGAACGCATATCTGCTTTTATATTTTTGATATTAAGTTTTGTTGGCACAAAATCAATAATATCATAAAGAATCATTTGCTTTCCGGTTGTAAAGCCTACGATAACCTTAGCTTTATAATCGTTATTGCCTATTCGCAAAAGCACATCTCCACGTGCAAATTCGCTAAAATTATCTTTTCTTGCGTGTAACAAATCTTCGTTTATATAATTTGTTGTTGCTAAAATTATATCGTCAAGATTGTTTGCAGTTCTGAACTTATCTTCATATATTGTTCCATCGTTTAACTGATAATATTGTGTATTTTTCGAATGGGTAAATTCATCTCGTGACTTTTTATTAACTTTAATTATACGGCCACTTATTGGAATACCATTAGAAAACTTATTCCTCATTGTGTTTTTCACAGTATCAATCCATTTATCTTCAGGAACATTATCAAGAATGTTTTCTGTTATTATTGCAACCGGTTTATTTTCTTCGGTGAATCCTATATCATACTTCACACCGCTTTTTGGGGCGGTGTTTTCTTTTGCGGATTTTAGAAGCTCGGCATATCTTGATTCAAGCTTAATTAGCTTAAGGGTTATCTGCTTATTGCCTGATAGCTTTTCCTTAAGATAAGAAACGAAGTCAAGTATAAACTGTATCGCCTTAGGTCTTTGCTTTTGCTGCAGGGAATTTAAAAGGCGGTTTAATCCTTTTTCACCATCAGCGAAAAATGTTTCGCCGCAAAAATCAGCATACATTTCCTGCTGCGCTTCCGATGCGCCCACAGGGGCGGCACTCTTACGGCTATCAATTACCATTTCGCGATAAAGACCTTCAAGCAAACCTATCGAATCGGAATTTGATTTTGTTTTTCTTTGAAGCCAACGCTTATATTCCTTTGAAACTCTTATTGCTTCAATAAACTCCTCATAAACTTCGCTTGTTTCAGCAAAGTGCGTAAGCTCGTGACCGAATATAAACTGCAAAGGCTTCTTTACTTTAGGATTAAGGTAAATTATCTTTTTATCATAGTCTATTGTACCGTTAGACCTTGCGCCAAGCTCAGTCTTAAGGTTTTTATCAAAGACTACTCTATAGCCCAGCTCACGCGCTATTGCGATAATCAACCGTTGACCTTCGCTGTGCCGCTCAACACCCGCAACACTCGCGCCCATATCGGCAATAATATCAGCTTCGGGGAAATCTGCCGAAGGCTCATCAAAGAAAGAGCCCTCATCAACCTCGGTTTCCTCGTCCTGAGAAGCATTTTCACTATCGGCAGTATCTGTTTCCACCTCACCGCTAAAACCGCCCTGCGCCGAATTTTCGGGCATAAAAGAAGCAGCCCCGTTTTGTGAGGTTGCTTGAGTAACTCCTTTTCCATCATCAATGATGATTACTTGTTCAGGATAAAAAGCTATATATGACTCTCCATCACCTTCAAAATGATTTTCATAAACGATACCGTCATAGCCTTTCTCAGCAAGTATGCGCCGCAATTCAACGGCGGCAGGTGAGTTATAATCAAATCCGCTCTCTATTTGTAAATCGTGAACAAACAAAAATTGTTCAAAGGTCAATATCTGCTCATCCCACAATTTTAAAGCCGTTTGCGAAGGACGCCAACTCATAATATCCACAGGGATGCGAATGGGATTTTTAATTGCAAGGTGAGCAATTATTATTCTACCTGTTTGTTTTAAATCGCTACCACGCTTTTGCGCCTGCACAATGCTGCCGAAATGAAAACCGATATCACCTTCACCAAAGGTTTCAAAATCCATATTTTCAGTAAAGTGATATACTGCTTTGGGCGTTCCATCATCATTTACTATAGCAGTATCCTTCAGCTGTTCGCTTTGCTCGGTAGTAAGGTTTAATCCTCTATTATTTCCACTATTTCGTAAAGAGGACTGTTCTGAGAGCCCTTGGTTGCCTTCTTGTACAGTTCCTGAAACTCTTCCTGTTGCTTGCGGTAACGTTCCACTTGGGATTTGAGTATTCGTACCTTCTGGCCCGCTCCATCTACCACCGTTACGTAATAATCCTTGTTCTCCGCCATTTTCAGCGCCTCCGTTCGCGTTTTGATTTATTATACCACCATTCGCAGTTGACTGCAATATCGAGTTAACCTTGCGCACCCACGGTTGCTGTGAATCATCAATCTGTTGCAGTTCGGAAAAAATTTGTTGTGAAATAGCGTTGCCCATTATTTCGGTATTATTTGAATCAGCAACAGATTTTTGAAGAAAATGAAGACTGTGAAAAATTTCTGCAAGTATTAAAAGACTGTAAGAGAATAAGCGAGTTTAAATTATTTGCTTATTGCCTTATGGGAAATCATATACATATTTTGTTGCAAGAAACAAAGGAACCTATTGAGCTGTTGATGAAAAGAATTGCAACACGATTTGTATATTGGTACAACTTGTACCGCCTTTTAATGCGCATAGGCAAACTATGTTGATATATAAACAATACTTGAAAAAACGACAAAAAAGTTATATAATTAATATGTATTGTTATAATTTCTTGCCAAATACTATATTTGGAGGGGAATTATATGAGTGAAAATAAATCTGACAACAATAAAAACACCAACGAGCAACTTGATTCCATAAAGGAAATGGGCTCTGTTGAGACGGTGGAGGGCAAGCATAAAATATATTGCCTTACCATTGTTGGCGAAATTGAAGGGCATAATGTTTTGCCCGAGCAGAGCAAAACCACCAAGTATGAGCATGTTATCCCGCAGCTTGTGGCTATTGAGGAAAGCCACGAGATAGAGGGCGTGCTTATAATCTTAAACACCGTTGGCGGCGATGTTGAGGCAGGTCTTGCCATAGCAGAGTTGATTTCGGGTATGAAAAAGCCAACCGTTTCCTTTGTTTTGGGCGGCGGCCATTCAATAGGCGTTCCGCTTGCGGTATCGGCAAGGCATTCTTTTATTGCGCCTTCCGCTACTATGACGGTGCATCCCGTTAGAATGACAGGGCTTGTAATCGGTGTTCCGCAAACAATGAATCATTTTGCGAGGATGCAGGGAAGAATCACCGATTTTGTGGTGCGAAACTCAAACATTTCGGCCGAGCGCTTTACCGAGCTTATGATGAACACAGGCGAGCTTGTAACCGATGTGGGCTCGGTTATCACGGGCGATACGGCGGTAAGCGAGGGACTTATTGATTCGGTTGGTAATTTAGGCGATGTTTTAGACTACCTATACAAAATGATAGAAGAAAATTAAAAGGGATGTCGGGAATACCCGACATCCGGTTATGGAGTGTTACATAATAATGGCATCTAAAAGAAAAAAGAGAACCACTGCGGCACAGAAAAGGGCACAGGCGGCGGCAAACAGTAAAAGACAGCTTTATTCTGTTATATGGTTTGCGGTGGCTA
>CAZIXG010000038.1:0-8920 GCA_964543305.1 uncultured Ruminococcus sp. | reverse complement strand
CCATTTTTCTTTTATATTTTGAACGGTGCAGTATTTATAAAATGTGTTGAACACAAGGCAGGGAACAAAAACATTGGTTTCAAGCCTTGATAATGCCAGCGAGGTGTTGAGCGGCAGTATTCCCTTGAAATTTAGGAAATATCCCAAAGCCATAAAGGTGAACAAAACAAACATTTGATTTAGAGTTGCTGAAAAAACCTGCATTTTTAACTCCTTAAAATATCTTATTCAAATAAATTCGAATCCCCATCATAAATCGCAGTTCTTGTGATGATATAGCAGTAATAATTATTGTCTTCTTCAAAAAACGCCGAAAGGATAAGCTCTGGGTTTAGGTTATCCACACTGCCTGCGGGCAGAGTGAGAGAAAGCATTGTGTTGCCGCCTACCGTTTCCGCGGAAAAGCTTTTTATTTTATCTTCTACCTCAAGCTGCTTTATTTCGCCTTTTTTGGTTTTCTTTTGCACAGTGATGCTACCTTGCGAAAGGAAGGCGTTTAATGCATCGGTTATTTTACCGCCATCATCAAAGGTGATGGAAAAGTTGGCGAAGCAGACCGCGCCCGCTTTTTTCACAGGCTCTGCCGCCTTGAAAAATTTGATATACGGTGGGCAGACCGAATTTAATTTATCGCAAAGTGTATCGAGCGGATAATTGTCATCTGTCAAACGGATATCCATCACCTCATAGTCGCTTTCAAAGCCTAATGAAAGAGGCAGTGCGAAAGTGAGATAAAGGTGCGGGTTAAAGCCCTCGGTATACCAAACGGGAAGGCCTGCTCGGCGCAGGATGCGCGTCATAAACCGAGTCATATCAAGGTGCGAAATAAAGCGCATTCGGGAATACTTGGTGTAAAAAAGCCTAACGCTTTTCATAGCACACACCTCCTTTAAGTTTAGCCGCGCCGCAGCCTGCACATTTTTGGCGGCAGTGCTGTGTGGTGCGCTCGGCGTGAGCCGCTTTGTTTTCTCTTATCAGAAAGTCCTTGGTGATATAGTAATCAAGGTGCTCCCAAGGGGTGATTTCGCTGAATTCGCGTGTGCGGTTGGCATAAAAATTGGGGTTGATTCCGCACTCATGGAAGGCTTCAAGCCAGAGCTCTAAGTTAAAGCATTCATCCCAGCCATCAAAACGGCAGCCTTTTTTGTAGGCCGCTTCAATAACCGCGCCAAGGCGGCGGTCACCGCGGGCGAAAACGCCCTCTAAAAAGCTGGTTTTGTTTTCGTGGTAGTTGAATACTATCTTGCGGCTGTGAATACTCTCTTTAAGCAGCTGCTGGCGGCGAAGCATCTCTTCGCGCGTTATCTGCGGCTCAAACTGGAATGGGGTGAAGGGCTTGGGCACAAAGTTTGCAACGCTTATGTTAACGCTTACCGCCTTGCCCTTTGGTTTTTCGGGAAGCGAGTAGTATAGGTCAACAATTTTTTGCGCAAGCTCGGCAATGCCTACAATGTCCTCGTCGCGCTCGGTGGGAAGTCCCATCATAAAATAAAGCTTCACAGCGGTGTAGCCGCCCTTAAAGGCGGTGCGGCAGGTGTTTAAAATCTCATCCTCGGTGATATTTTTATTTATAACATCGCGAAGGCGTTGTGTTCCTGCCTCGGGCGCGAAGGTAAGACCGCTTTTGCGAACCGAATTGATTTTTTGGAGTAGCTCATCTGAAAAATTATCAATGCGCAAGGAGGGGAGCGATAGGCTTACTCCGCTATCGCGTGTCCAGTCAAGCATAGAATTAAGCAGTGGCTCTATGCCGCGATAGTCGCTAGTGGAAAGAGAAGAAAGTGATATTTCGTCATAGCCTGTAGCCTCGCAAAGTGCTTTTGCTTGGCGGTTTATTGTGTCAACACTCTTTTCACGCACAGGGCGGTAGATATACCCCGCCTGACAAAAGCGGCAACCGCGAATGCAACCGCGAAAAATCTCCTGAACGGCGCGGTCGTGCACGATTTCGATATATGGCACCACGAGCTTTTCGGGGTAATATGTGTGGTCTAAGTCCATTTCTACCCGCTTTCTGATAATTGCAGGTGCATCGCCTTTGGGGATGATGGCATTAACGGTGCCATCATCATTATAAGAAACATCATAAAGCGCGGGCACATAAACACTCTCGATTTTTGCCGCCTCGCGCAGGAATTTCGCCTTGGAAAAGCCCTCGGCTTTGTGCTTTTTATAAAGGTCGATTACCTCTAAATCTACCCTTTCGCCGTCGCCTAAAAAGAATATATCCACAAAATCACTGAGCGGCTCGGGGTTGCAAGCACACGGACCGCCTGCCACCACGATGGGATGAGTGTCATCCCTATCAGCAGCCCTTAAAGGCACACCCGCAAGGTCAAGCATAGAAAGCACATTGGTATAAGAAAGCTCATACTGTAAGGTAAAGCCTATGAAATCAAAATCCTTTATACTGTCGCGGCTTTCAAGCGCGAAAAGCGGAATGCTTTCCTGCCGCATAACGCGCTCAAAATCCACCCATGGTGCAAAAACACGCTCGCACCAGATATCCTCGCGTTCATTAAAAAGGGAATATAATATCTTCATTCCGAGGTGGCTCATACCTACCTCGTATGTATCGGGGAAGTAGAAGGCGAAGCGGATAAGGCCTTCGCTTTTTTCTTTTATAACACTGTTTATCTCGCCGCCTGAATATCTGCCCGGCTTTTGCACCGTAAGCAGAAGTTGTTCAAATCTTTTTTCGTCCATCTTTTCACCTGAAGCATATAATTTCATACATATTTATGATACAATAAACCACCGCAACATTCAACGATTTTATTTTCAAAAAGTTATAAAAATATCTTTAATTTATGGTGAGTTTGTGATATAATCTATTATGTATAAATATGTAAAAGGGGGTAGTGTGCCGTGAGACTCAAAAAACTGCTTGTAATGTTGGTATCGATAGCGCTTTGTATGTGCCTTTGCGGCTGCGAGCTCTTTGCGTTTAACACCGAGGAGCTGATATCTCCTCCCGCGCTTACGGGCGATATGTACCCGATAGGTCAAGCGCTCTCTGACAGTGCAGGGGATAACTATACCCTTAAGTACCCAACCTCGGGTGACCGCCGCAGTGCGGTAATATTAGAGGATATTAATTCTGACGGTCTTTTTGAAGCCTTCGCTTTTTATAGCACCAGTGATGATGAGACCACTATGATGCACATAAATGTTATCTGCCAGCGAAACGGCAGATGGGTATCTGCCGCAGACCAGTCGATAGCGGCGGTGGGCATTGAAAGGGTGGACTTTTGTGATATCGATGGCGACGGCACAAAGGAAATTCTTGCAGGCTGGGAGATTTATGGCTCCAGCGAAAAGCAGCTTAGTGTTTACACATTTACCGAAAATACCTTTTCTCAGCGCCTTTCACAGCAGTACACAGGCTTTTTGTGCGGCGACCTTGACGGCAACGGTGAAAACGAGATATTTATCCACCTTCTTAACACCTCTGTGCCTGAAAACAAGGCGGCTATCTACACCTTTGAGGAAGCGGGTATTCAGCAGACCGCGGGCTGCATAATGGATAGTAATGTTAAAACTGCAAGTGAGCCTGTGCTTTCAACCCTTTCCACAGGTGAGATAGCAATTTACATCGATGAAATAAAGGGTATCGGTGCCATAACCGAGGTGCTCTGCTTTTCAAAGGGCGAGCTTATAAACCCGCTTTTGGATATGGAAAACAGCCTTGAGAACACAGGAACTTTAAGAGCGGCATCCCTTTCCTTTAAGGATATAAATCAGGATGGCGTGATAGAGATACCTGTGGCTTCTGACCTACCCTCTGCAGATGGCGGCACCGAAAGCCTTTACTATACAAATTGGTGCTCCTTTAACGGAGAGAAGCTCACCGTTAAGCTAATAACGATTGTTAACACGATAGATGGCTATTATCTTACACTGCCCAACCGAATGGTTGGCAAAATTGCAGTATCCAAGGATACTGCAAACCACCGCAGGGTGTTCTATGCTTATGATGCCGCCAATAGCGCAATAGGCGAAAGGCTGTTTTCTATCACCGCTTATGATATAAATAAATGGGAAGAAGGCGGAAATGATGGAAGTAACCTTGTGGAAATTCACAGAACAGACACCACCGTTTTTGCGGCATCGGTAAACAAGGTGCAAACGGTGTTCCCCATAACCGAGGAAGAAATCAAAGAAATGTTTAAGATGGTAGAATAGGTAGGTGAGCGTGAAAATGAAAAGAATTCTTATAGTTGAGGATGAAGTAGCTATCCGCGAGTTTGAGGCGATAAATCTGCGCCGCGTGGGCTATGATATCGTTGAGGCAGGAAGCGGAGAAGAGGCGCTCGAAATATTTGATAACGACCTTGAGGGCTTCCAGATAGCTCTGCTTGATGTTATGATGCCAGGTATGGATGGCTTTGCCCTTTGCAAGGAGCTTAGAAGCAGAAGTGAATCAATCGGAATAATAATGCTTACTGCAAAATCGCAGGAGATGGATAAGATAAGCGGTCTTATGATAGGTGCGGATGATTACATAACCAAGCCTTTTAGCCCAACAGAGCTACTGGCGCGTGTGGACTCGCTCTATCGCAGAGTAGGTCTTAACACCGCAAAAGCCGAGACTTCTAATGAGCTGCACTCGGGCGAATTCACACTGGGCCTTCGCCGCCGTACACTCACAAGGGGTGGAAAAAATATAGAGCTAACACAGGTTGAATTCCAGATTATGGAATATTTCTTTACAAATCCCGATACGGCGCTCGGCCGCCACGACATACTTGTTAAGGTGTGGGGAGATAGCTATTTTGGCGAAGAAAAGATAGTGGATGTTAACATTCGCAGACTCAGAATGAAAATAGAGCCCGACCCATCAACACCTAAGCACCTTGTAACGGTATGGGGTATGGGATATAAATGGAGCGGAAATGTGTAAATTCTAAGGAAATTTACACAGGTAATAAGTAAGAGTGAATAGGCGAAAAGTAATGTGTCCGCCGAGGCGGACCAACAAAAGAAAAAGAGGTGAGGAAAGTGAAATTAAAGCTGCATTTTAAAAGAATAGCGCTTCGTTGGTTTTTTGAGGTGTTTTTAATAATCGCAGTAGCGGTGGTTATAATTGCAACCGCGCTTTGCACCTTCTTCAGCTCTCTTTGCTACAACGAGGTGCAGTCTGCCGCGGCAGATTATGCCTATGAATTTGAAACACTTTCCTCCTGCACTCTGGAAAACTTCTATGATGTGGCGATAACCCTTTCTGATTCCTTTGATGCCAAGAACAAAATTGAGGTTCAGGTAATCAACAACAGTGGAAAGGTGATAGTGTCTACCACGGGCTTCCAGCCCACAAACGAGAATATGCCCGATTATAATCGCGCCCTTACTACGGGTGGCAGTGCAGTTCACCGCGGCGAGAGCAGCGGCGGCGAGCGGATAATGGCGGGAAGCAAAATAATTTATAACAGTGATGGCGAAATGCTTGGCGCTTATAGATGGATAATCTCTTTGGAAGCGACCTACAGAAGAATCGTTATCACAATTGCGCTTATAATTTTGATGTCAATGGTGATATTGGCACTCTGCGCCGTTTCGGGAATATTCTTTATCAAGTCCATCATAAGGCCCATTCGCGAGGTGGGCAACACCGCCCGCAAGATTTCAGGCGGCGACTTCAAGGCAAGGCTTCAAACCGAAAAGACTGATGAAATAGGCGAGCTTTGTGTCACCATTAACCAGATGGCTGAGGAGCTCCAAACCGCCGAGACTATGAAAAACGACTTTATTTCCTCGGTATCACACGAGCTTCGCACCCCGCTTACCGCCATTCGCGGCTGGGGCGAGACGGCAAAAATGTCTATCGGTGTTGATGAGGAGTTAGTAGCCCGCGGCCTTGATGTGGTGCTCAGCGAAGCTGACCGCCTTTCAGGTCTTGTTGAGGATTTGCTCGATTTCTCGCGTATGCAGTCGGGCAGGGTTATGGTTAACACCTCGGTGCCTATTGATGTGTCCGAGCTTTTGCGAACGGTTGTTGATATGTATACCGAGCTTGCCGCCAAGCAGAGCATTGAGCTAAGCTATACCCCACCTGTTCAAAACTCAATAGTTCTCGGCGACCCCGACAGACTAAAGCAGGTGTTCATCAATATAATTGATAACGCGGTAAAGTATACCGAAAAGGGCGGCCTTGTGCTTGTTGTTCAAACGCGCGAGGAGGGCTGTGTGAGAATCACCGTTAAGGATACAGGCGTTGGTATCCCCGCCGCCGATATCGACCGCGTTAAGGAGAAATTCTTTAAATCAAACAAAACAGTCCGCGGCAGCGGTATTGGCCTTGCCGTGGCTGATGAGATTATAAAACAGCATCAGGGACTTTTGTTTATCGAAAGCACCGAGGGCGTTGGCACCACTGCCACAATAGTGTTGCCGCTTTATGAGCCCGAGGAGGAAGCCCCACCCGCTGAGGAGATTATCGAGCCTACAGCACCCGAAATTGAAATGAATAATTAATAATTAAAAACGAATAATTGCGGTGTTTCGGCGCAGCCGAAACGATATATATCCGTTTCCGCCACGGCGGAAACACAATAATTATTCATTATTCACTATTCACTATTCATTAGATTAAAATAAAAACAAGGAGTAATCTATTTTGGCTAAATATACCGCAATAGGCGGTCAGGCGCTTATCGAGGGCATTATGATGAAAAGCCCTGAAAAAACTGCTATGGCCGTTAGAAAAAAGGACAATTCAATAGAGATAGTTAATGTGCAGTGGAAAAGCTTGCGTGATAAATACCATTTTTTCCGCCTGCCTGTTATTCGTGGAGTTGTATCCTATATCGAATCTATGGTACAAGGTTATAAGTTGATGATGCAGTCTGCCGAAATTTCAGGCTTTACCGATTTGGAAGAGGAAATCACCGATGAAGCCGATAAGAAAAAAGCTTCTGCACTTATGAATGCGGTCGTGGCGATAGGCTCTGTCCTCGGCGTGTTTTTGGCTGTGGTTTTGTTCCTTGCCGTTCCTCGCCTTGCCGTATCGGGCATTGAGTGGGCGTTCAAGGTAGAAATCGATAATGAGCTTGTGCGCTCTAGTATCGAGCAGCTTATCAAGCTTTGTGTGCTGGTGGCTTATATGTGGGGTGTATCCTTTATGTCGGATATTCGCCGCGTGTTTTCTTACCACGGCGCCGAGCATAAGACCATATTCTGCTATGAAAAGGGACTGCCGCTCACTGTGGAAAATGTAAAGCGGCAAAAGCGCTTCCACCCCCGTTGCGGTACCTCCTTTCTTATTCTTATGATAATTGTCAGTGTTATTGTGTCCACTGTGATACAACTGATTTTCCCCTCCGTTTATGATATCGCGTGGTTGTGGGTGATAGTGAAAATATTGATGCTTCCCATAATCTGCGGTCTAGGCTTTGAGCTGCTTCGCGCCTGCGGTAAATATGATAATCTGTTAACCCGCATAATTTCGGCACCTGGTATGTGGATGCAGCGAATCACCACCAAAGAGCCTGATGAGGGTATGATAGAAATCGCAATTGCCGCACTTCGTGCCTGCGAGCCCGAGGTGCCCGATGTGGACCGCGCAGTTGATGAGGGAAAAAGCGATGAGTAAAACAATTTTTGAAGCCTATAACGACTGCAAAAAGCAGCTTGTTGCGGCAGGTATCGAGGATAGTGTTTTTGAAGCCAAGCAGATAATAAAGCATATCACCGGGTACACAAGCACCCAGATACTTATGAACTACACAAAGCCCCTCACCGAATTTCAGCAAAGCCTTTTAACTGTTATAATAAAGCAGCGGCTTATTCACTATCCGCTTCAGTATATAATCGGCAAATGGAGCTTCTTTGGCAGAGATTTTTTTGTGGGCCCAGGAGTTCTTATCCCCCGAAGTGATACCGAAACACTTATGGATGTGTGCTTGGAGCATATAAAAAAACTCGAAGCACCGCGCGTGCTCGATTTATGTGCGGGCACGGGCTGTATTGGCATCACCATTGCGGGCGAATGCCCAAAAGCACAGGTAACGCTTGTGGAAAAGTATGATGAGGCGCTTGCCTACACCAACAAAAACGCCGAAAGCCTTGAAATGGATGTTAACATTATAAAGGGCGATGTGCTTTGCGGCGAGGGTGCCGAGGGCGAATATGACCTTATAGCAAGCAACCCGCCATATATCACCGATGAGGATATGAAAACACTTCAAACCGAGGTGACTTATGAGCCTGAAACTGCGCTTGCAGGCGGCAGTGACGGACTTAACTTCTATCGCGCGATTATAGAAAAATACACCCCGCACCTCAAGTCGGGCGGAGTGATGGCGTTTGAAGTAGGCATAGGTGAGGCCGATGCGGTGGCTAGGCTTATGAAGGATGCGGACTTTAGCAGTGTTTCAACCCGCAAGGATATGAACGGCATCGAAAGAGTAGTTTTTGGGACAGCCCAAACTGTATAATAAAACCAATATAATATTGGAGGTAATAAAAATGGCAAAGGAAAAGATTACAAAAACAGTTGGCACCGATAAATCGGCAGAGGGCAGAGAAAGAGCTCTCTCCACCGCAATGGCACAGATAGAAAAGCAGTACGGCAAGGGCTCTATTATGCGTCTTGGCGAAAATGCTGCTATGAATGTTGAGCATATAAAGACAGGCTCTCTCGCTCTTGATATGGCGCTTGGCATTGGCGGCATTCCGAGGGGCAGAATAGTTGAAATATATGGCCCTGAATCTTCAGGTAAAACAACGCTTGCTCTCCACTGCGTGGCAGAGGCGCAAAAGGCAGGCGGCACTGCGGCGTTTATTGATGTTGAGCACGCGCTTGATCCCGTTTATGCAGGAAATCTTGGCGTTGATATCGATAGCCTTTTGGTATCTCAGCCCGACTGCGGTGAGCAGGCTCTTGAAATTGCAGAAGCGCTTGTTCGTTCGGGCGCCATTG
>CAZIXG010000037.1:0-9154 GCA_964543305.1 uncultured Ruminococcus sp. | reverse complement strand
GAGATAACCGCTTATTATAAAGAAAATTTTAACCGCGATAGTAGAGACCGCCTGATTATATACATAAAAGACAGGAACCCCCATTATTGCAGACATATGGCCGTAAATAACCATTATCGATGCAACTATACGGATTATATTAAAGTTGTTTGCCCTTGTTAAATCATTTGGATTCGGCGGCGTTGTGCTCCAGACACAAATCTTATCTATTAATTTCATAATCAACCTCTGTTAAAAAGTCTTCGTAATCTAATATACACTGCGCGCAGTACTCTATACACTATTGAGTGCTCCTTGCGCGTAACATAATCGATAATATCGTCACTTATTCCGCTTTCAAGGTCATAAGCAATATAAAACTCTTTAACTCGCATAGGAGAACTAAAATTAATAATGACCTGTGGATCACTTTTTAAATATGCTATACTGCCATCGCCAAGACGGAACCCGTTGGATTCAACATTAGTAATATTGTATTCATGCGAAGCTTCGTTACTATCAACAATCTTAATGCTTATATTCTTAAGTACTACTCCGCTTTCATCACAGGGATCAAATCGAAGTGCGGAAATTTTTCCAAGTGTTGAAAGCTCCTTTGCTTCATATGTCCACTGATTAGTACAGGCGCTCGCATTGAGTTGAATTGTTTTGTCTGGATAGTATCCATCGCCGAGATTATAAAACAATTCAACAATACTTTCGTTTTCACTATCAGCAATATGCTTTGCTCCCTTTGTTAAAAGCGAAACACAACGCTCCAACGAGCCTACTGGCATAATAATGGGAGTTTCAACAAATCCCTTTACTATACGGTCATAGTTGTTATGCCACTCGGTTTCACTGTGAACTGTTTGGGAATTTTCTGCATTCACCCAATTTCTGTAAACACAGGTAGTGGTAGGATTGTTATATACGCCGGTGATAAAAGCGACACGCATAAGATAATCCCAATCCTCTGTAGTGGTAAGACTTTCATCAAAATGAATTCCGAGTTCGTTAAACGCGAACGCAGGAAAAGCTAAGCACACGGGCGGACACACATTAAGAGCAATCTCATCAACGAGTTTAAAATCCTTGCAGAAGGGTGTTGTGGGAGCACCAACAGCTCGCGGTATAGTAGTTCCCAAAACGGTAGCCCAATCCTGATAAATTGCATAGGTGTGCAGAATCTGACCTGGTTTTTCCTGAGACATTCTATAAAACTCTTCTACCCAATTATCAAAGACAATATCATCATCATCAAGAATAGCAATATACTTACCCCTTGCAGATTCAAAGCCAACATTCAACGGCGTGGTGCGTGTGCCACCGTTTACAGGAATAAATCTTGTTTGATTGCGCATCCAGCACGGCATATCATCTATTATGCCGTTTACAATCTCATACTGTGAATCGTTAAGATTGTGTCCTATAACAAGCAACTCAAAGTTTGTGTTGCTTTGTCCGGTAAGGCAAAGCAGAGTTTCGGTGAGCATTTCAGGACGCTTTCCTTGCGTACGAGTTATAACAGACAAAAACGGCCTTTCAGGATCGTCCAGCTTAGCAAAATCCTCCTGCTGTGATTTAATATAGGCTTCAGAACACTTATACAAATCAGAATTCTTATCGACTGTTTTTGTTATCCATTCAAAATATTCATTAATTGTGGTTGCATTTATTTTATTCTCCATATCGATGGTCCCCTTCCACAAACATTAAAGCTTAAAGCGGTGCTTTGTATAATAGTCACCTACAAACTCTGCAACCATATGCTCGGAATCAAGCGGTTTAGGAAGCTTGTTTTCTTTTTTTAATGCTTCAAAATGCTTGACGGCACGAACGAGATTTTCATCACCCGAGGCAAGATAATCATTACATATCTTTTTGCAAAGCGAAGGATTAGACCACTTGTATGCCATAAGAATCGCAGCTTCCGCAGAGTAATAAACCTCTGCATTAGTTGGCTTCCAAGATGCCTTTGCAGAAAGAGTTTTAGCGTGAAAAACTACCGCATCAGGACAATAATAAATCTTTTTCCCAAGCAATCTCACACGCCACGAAAAATCAAGATCGTCACAATACATAAAGAATGTGTCGGCATCAAAACCGCCCAGTTCGCGGAATGTTTTGGTAGAAAATATAGCAAACGCAGTAGTAGCCCAACCGGTCTCTCCAGTTTTTTCATCATACTCCTTTGGATGTTCAACAGGAGTTTGGCGAGCCTCGGTCATACCAGCTTCAAGTGTTGGATCCAAAAACGGCCTCATCATTGAAGAAAACACACGAGGACATACAACAACATCGGGATTCATTATAAGCATATAATCACTTGTGCATTTTTCGCCCAAGCGGTTATGCCCTTTCGCAGAACCTGTGTTTTCATTAAAATATTCGTAATCAAGAGTAATAACACCATTAAAGCGGCTATTAAGTTCGCTTATTTCCTTATCGGTAAATATAGGCTCTGGCGAAGCATCACCGTAACAAACATGAACATCGCTTATTTCCGATGTAGATTCGTGATTCACCTCAACTGCACGACTAATGCTATCAAGCGCCTTTATAAGCGACTCCTTTTTATTACAGTATAGAACAGACTGCACCTGCAATGAATATTTCATTTACAATTCTCCTCAAGCTAATATTTTACAAAGCAAAGATAAACGCTCACGCATCTTTTCGTTTTTTATGTCCGCACTTTCAGCTATTGTTTTAATTTTTGTTATATCACCGTAAATTATCGGTGAGTCGTAAGGTCTTGTAGGAAATACGCCGTACTGAAGTTTTATATCAAGATGGTTCTCCGCAATAAAATTTTCGACCGCATCCTTAAGGGCGATCGGCTTGCCAGAGCAACAGTTTACTATACCGGTAACCTCATCCTGAATGGCAGTAAGTGCTATTTCAAGCGCTAAATTGTCAACCGAAATAAAATCATATTTATTAAGACCTGTAGTAAACGGGAAACTTTTTTCGCCACTTTCCGCCTTTTGGATAAGCTTAGCAAATATTGAATTGTTGCGCTTATCATCGCCGTAAATATAGTAGCCACGAATCCAGTGAAGCTTATAACCATTTGCCGCCGCAAGTGTTAAAAGGGCTTGGCGTAAAGCGTTTTTACTTATACCGTAAAGGCTACTGGGATTTGTTGGAGTTTCTGCACAAATGGCGCCTTCATAATATCCCACTTCATGCATAGAGCCCATAACGCTTACGCTTTTCACACCGCTTTCATACATGCGTTTTATAAACCGGTAATGTAACGGTAAAAACTCAAAATGGCTAGGTGCATTATGGATAAAGCCATCTTTCCAAGCAAGATGAACGATTCTATCGGGTGAACCTAAACGCTCATAAAGATCGTTAGAATCATCGAAAATATCGATGTTTAAAAAGCAGGCGCGCTTGTCGACAAAATCGTTATTAAAATCGACCGCCGCAACCGAATATCCCATATCGAGTAAGGTGGATACCACATGGCTTCCGATATATCCGTTTGCGCCAGTAACTAAAATCTTTTCCATAAATCCTCCTTATATTCTCGCCACAAAGCCTATTGAATTACTGAAAAGCTTTTCCAGACCATCAAAATATTCTTGGTTTTCGATATACATATCAGAATTCTTAAGAACTACAACATAGTCATTTTCAGAAATAGAGCGCATTGCTTTTTCTGGATCTATCCAATAATAATCCTCCATTGGTTCGTTGAGAAGGCCTTCATACCAATATGTGCTCTGCCAATCTGCCACAATTTGTACAGGCTTGTCCGACTGCAGGTTGTTATAAAATACATAGTTATATAATTCAAACTTGCTGTTCCAACCAGCTATCTTTTCCGTATCATCTCCCTCTATTATCCTTTGCGAATTAAACTGATAAACATCAAAAAGTTCATACGAATCATCCGTAGGATTAAACTGCATATTAATATCCTGTATTTTTTTGTTCGTACCGCTAACGGCAATAAAGAAGCAAATAACTAAACAAGCAAATGAAGATACCGCTAAAGATAAATTCTTTTCACCTATTTCTTCTATTGCAAGGTAGGTTAAATAAAAACATATTCCCCACAACGGATAATAAAGTTTATAATAATAATATGAAGAAAATACTCCCTTTAATCCCAACGGAAGAATAATGGCCATAAATAATATTACGAACACCAGCAGGAATGCAGAAAACCTTATTTTCCTATCTTTAAAACATTTGTAAACCACAAATAAAGATGGGGGTATTAACAAATAGAAATCAGAGTAAAGCTCCTTATATATATACCCTTCCACTGAGAGAGCTGAAATACCGGATGTTGACCTGTTTATGAACATATAGCACAAAAGGATAATGCATGGTGCGAGAAAAATTTTCAATTGTTCAAAAACAAATTTAAATGTTATTAATTCCTTCTTTTTTGCAAAAACAAAAACACCTACCGCCAACAACGCAAAGAAAACAGGCGGTGCAAAAAATGAATAACACAACGCTATTGAAAAACACAGAATCATTAAACAGAACACGGTAAAGGAATGTTCAAATTCATTTTCCACATAGCTTTTCACAAGTGCTATCAGCACAAGAATAACAGTTACCGAAATTCCGAGATAAACAAATCCAAAAATCATATTGTTTAGCGGGAATCCCATCATATATACAACCGTTAGAAAAGTAGCACAAAGCTTATATTTGATGTTCTTTGAATTCAGTGCAGTTACTGAATAAAAAACCACGCCTGACATAAGGAACATAAATATATCGGATAATATAAAAAGCTTATAATACGAAATATTTTCAACAAACACACCGAAGAACTCAATAACCAAAGCATTAATCAAAGGAGCGAAATACATACCGCTCAGTTTTTGCTTGTTTAAAATTTTCAGCGCCATCTGAAAATGTACACTCGGATCGCTTGTTTCATAGATAGGTAATAACGAGCCTGTGAATTGATTATAAGCGAAAAACACCGCTACCATAGCACAAATGATAAAAGGCACTATATCAAACCATTCAAAATAAAACTTTTGTTTGCCCTTTTTCAAAATTTTATACCAAAAGAATATGCCTAAAAGAGCACATAGTACCGAGACAGTTATAAGATTAATAGGCATTATGATATTGATGATGCCACAGATAAAAGCCAATATGCCGTAAGATAGAACCAAATTAAGTGGTAACCAGAGCACAAAATTAATTTTTTTATCATTCTTCTTTATAAAAGAAAATCCTGTGAAATACATTGAAAAAGAAATTAAAAAAAACACAGAAATCCACCAACGCGGCTGCATATCTCTTAATCCCCCCATTTTAATAATATCATATGCAAGGTTGCAGTTACGCTAAGTATGCAACACTATTTAAATCAAGTATATCATACCTCACAATCAAAATCAAGATAAACCTTCTTTTTAAACCGCCGCCAAACCGCTGTCAAATGTAGGATTACATTGATATGTTACAAAAACGAAAAAATTAAAAATAAAAAATTTGCTATTGCTTTTAATGATGTTGATTTATTCATACAATTCACAAAGCTAGATACTTGATCGCGATCAGTTCTTATCCTTAATTTTACCATTATTAATCAAAAAGCCGCGTTTTTTAAGATTTTGCAAAAAAGTGGCGCGCATTAATAAATAAAACGATGGATTTGTAGAAAACGGGGTAAAAAATCAGAAAAAAGGTGATCCATATTATAAGCCCAATTTAACACTTGTTCAAGAGGACTTCTCTCCGAAATAATCTTACAAAAATCCCGACTGCAAAAGGTACAGTCGGGATTTTTTAATTATAATTTAACGAATAAATGAATGTGCCGTTTTCCACATGTAGCTGTTCTACCTCTATATTGTATTCCTCAGGTATAACAAGCGGATATTCAGTTACTATATATTTAACATCAATATCGTCGAGTTGTGCGTAATTGAGACTTAATGTAATCAAGTCGGGTTGATTAAGATATGCGCTTGTTTCCTCCGAGGTGAGATTGATTATAAAGTTGGCATATCTGTTATATACTTCGTTATACTCACCCTTCGGATCCAATACATCCCAAAGCTCATAATTAGGTATATAGTTATTTGAATTTATAACTTTAGCGCCGCAAGCCGCAAAGAAGTTGGCCTCTACCCACTGGTCTAAGACTATCCATCTGGCATCCGGATCTTTTTCGGTTATCTCCAAAGTCTTTTGTGCAGCAGGCTTTGAATATATTGGGTCAAGCCCCTTTTGTATCGGCAACACAAAAAGAGATACTGCACATTGAACTACTATAAAAAGCACTATAGCAGCTGTTTTCAAATTCTTATGAACCTTGCCTACAAAGCAAATCATAACTAATGCCAATACAATTGCCATAACAATCATATAAGTCGTGCTCATAAAATCCTGATAAACAAACACTTTATCGCACATATAAAGCGTGAATGCACTTAAAACCACGGCGAGAGGTATCATAAAATGTTTGGGTATATACACATTTTCTTCTTGCATTATTGCCATAGTGCGAAGCAAAATTGGTATCTGAATAAAATCAACATATGTCAGTATTCTTCTAGGCATTGAAAACGACATAAGTGTAATATCGCCGAGCCATTTTGGAAAACCGATTGTGCAATAAACAGTGAAAAACGCGCAAACCGCTAAAAGCAGTATACTCAATAAATCTTTTTTTCTGGTTTTAAACAGAGCATAAATCGCAGCTATAACAGGCAATGGGAATAACGAGAAATACATACCATATTCACTGAAAGCATAATCACCTGTTTTAAACGGGAATAACAAAGTTGCTGGATAGGTGAACATATCTCCAAGCACAAAGTCACCGTATTCCCTGCGCGAACCAGGATACACAGTATCCATAACAGCCTTTGTATATTCAAGATTTTCAATATAAAAAACAGCTATAACTGCAACAACGAAAACAACCGTTGCCGCAAATATTACCCAATCAACCGTTTTGAATTTTTTAATGTTGCCCCAATTTGCAACAAAGCTCCAAATAATAACAGCAAGGAAGGTATATCCCGCAGGAACCTGCCATGCGGGATATAAAACACCCACAAATGCAGATCCAAAAACCACTACTGCAATACCGCATATAACCCTTATCTTACGGTTTTCAGTATTCAAAAATCTATAAATACCTGCAACCGCGGCCATAGCATATGTTACCAAAGCGTTGCCGCTCCACCACACGGTGAATGAAGAAAACACAACAGCTACCGAGCCCATAAAGGATAGCAATTTTTTGTCCTTGGTTATAACGAGAAAAAATTCAATTCCTGCAAGCAGACCTGTAATAAACAATGCGCCCCAATAAAAAGAAACTGCATATTCAGTATTTAAAAACAGGAAGCCTATATTAAACGGCTTTGCAACCATTGATAAAGAAGGTGCCACACCGGCGGTTTTAATATTAAGCGTATCCGCCGCCATAATTATATCGTTATATTTTTCACCTGCGCAATACTGATAGGTGAGTGATCTTGGGGTGGAAATAGCCCACTCATCACTTCGGATAGGTAATCCTTCTCCGAAAACGGGCCTGATGAATTCCGAGCCGCTTCCCGTTTGAACATAACTATCGAACACAGATATTGAACTGAAATTAAGCTTGGCTGCTACAAAGAAAAATAAAACCACCAACGCTATTATATATCTGTGCTTAAATATAAATCCATAAAGTACTCTATAATTTATAAAAACATTAAGCATCAGAAATACATATGCTAAAAATAAAAATGCATATCGATAAATCAAAAAAAGACTTACTGTGCCGTGGAGTTTATAAATATATGATGCCATAATAGCAACTGCAACTGTAAATAATACCGCAGATATAATCTTAAGCACATTAGATGCTTTAGAAATATATCTTTGCCTCTCCATATTAAACCCCCAAATTTCGAGATTATATTATAAATAGCAATAGCTTATCTTTCCTCGCGGAAATATGAAAGGCCGAGGCTTTCGGGGGGCTGATGCTCTCTCTTTTTGCGCATACTGGTGATTATAAGAACAGCTATAGTTACAACATAAGGAAGCATTTTAAACAGCTCCTGTGTTTCGGTGCCAAGGCCCTGAATATAGTTGTTGGCATTACATAATGCGCCGAAAAGGAAGGAACCTAATATTGCAAATGAAGGCTTCCAAAGTGCAAATATAACAAGTGCTATTGCCATCCAACCGCGGTCGCCGAAGGCGTTATTGGACCAAACGCCGCTGGCATACGCCATAACATACTGCAATCCGCCAAGGCCTGCTATTGCGCTACCGATACAGGTAGCAACATATCTATACTTGGAAACATTAATGCCCGCAGCATCTGCCGTTGCAGGGTTTTCGCCAACCGAGCGAAGGTTAAGTCCCACACGGGTGCGATTGAGAACAAACGATACTATCAAAGCGATTACAATCGCAAAATAGGTAAGAAAATCGTGTGAAAAGAACAACTTGCCAAACCATCCTAAATCATCTGCAAAGGGTAGCTTTGCAGAAAAGAAGGAGCTTGTTTTGGTAAGAGCAATTGAAGGAAGCTCACTCTTTGTAATGTTAATAAGAGAGGCACCTAAAAAGTTACCAAGACCAATACCGAGTGTGGTAAGAGCCAAGCCTGTTACATTCTGATTTGCATGAAGTGTAACCGTGAGGAAACAGTAAATCAGTCCCATAAGCATTGCGCCGATAATTGCGCACAAAAGCGGAATCATCACTGCAAGGAACGGATTCATATTCGCAATATCATTACCGCAGGCATTTTCATAGAGGAAGGAGCCCACAACGCCGCTGATTGCGCCAACATACATAATTCCGGGAATACCAAGATTAAGATGACCTGCCTTTTCGGTTAAAATTTCACCCGTTGAGCCATAAAGAAGCGGCACACCAAGGAGTATCGCACGGCAAATAAACTGAATAATCATGCTTTAACCTCCTTTTTATTATGGCGGAATCTTATCGCATAATGTATAAAAAATTCGCAGCCAACCAGCATAAGAATTACTATGCCAACTATTATTTCAGAGAAAGAGGAGTTGAGCAGCGCCGTATCAGCAACCTTAGCAACGCCTATTCTAAGGAATACGACAAGTGCCGTCATAACAGCCATTATAAACGGATTAAACTGACCAAGCCACGACATAAGAATTGCAGTAAAGCCCTGACCGCCAACACTGTT
>CAZIXG010000036.1:0-9586 GCA_964543305.1 uncultured Ruminococcus sp. | reverse complement strand
CAAAATCCATATTATCCACTATCATTTTATTTAAAATGTAGTTTGTTGTTCCGTTGAGAATACCGGTGATTTCTTTAATTTCATTAGCGGCAAGACACTGTGCTATGGGGCGAAGTATCGGAATACCACCGCCAACACTGGCTTCAAATAAGAAATTTGCATTTTTATCCTTTGCAATTTGCAATAGCTCTGCACCCTTAGCGGCAACAAGCTCTTTATTAGAGGTTACAACGCTTTTTCCCTTAAGCAAGCACTGCTTAACAAAGTCATAGGCAGGATTAATACCGCCCATTGCCTCAACAACTATTTGTACCTCATCATCATTCAGTATGCACTGAAAATCCTTTGTAAATTTATCGAAATAGGGTAGACCATCAAAATCACGCAAATCAAGAATATATTTTACATCAATTGTATCCTTAATTCGGCTGTTTATCATCGAATTGTGGCCTAACAATATTTCCGCAACTCCGGAGCCAACGGTTCCGTGTCCCATTATTGCAGTTTTAACCATTTTAACCTCCAATTTATTGATTAAAGTGTTTTTACCGATAAAACACCATCAACCGTAAGTAACTGCTGTAACAGTGAATCCATCGTTACCTTAACATCTTCGGTTCTTATAGTAAGCGTAACAGTGGCGCTACCGTTTACGGGTGTGCTTTGATTAACGGTGATAATATTCGCACCATTTTCGTAAAGAACGGCGGTCATTGCAGAAAAAACACCCGCTCTGTCAGAAAGAACAGCGCTCAGGTTAAGTGTGTTGTTATATGCATCATAAGCAAAAACAAAATCTTTATACTTATAAAAGGCACTGCGGGATATTCCAGCCATTTTTGCTGCTTGCGAAGCGTTAGGGGCCGTTCCATTTGCCAGCATCTCTTTAGCTTGCAACACACATTTAAAAACTGGTGGAAGTATCTTTGAATTAATCAATAAATAATTGTCCTTTTCCATCAAAGTGTCCTCGCTACAAAAACTTTGTAGTCGATTATACTACAACTCGGGTGAAAAATCAATAAAAAATATCAAAATAGGTTATAGTATTTTTAAAAGGAGGCAATTCGCACAAATGGAACTGCAGAATAGGAAAAACTTTTTGGTAAATTTCGCATTTGTTATCATTGTTTCAGGCATAATTTATTTCGCTTTAAAATTTATGTTGGCATATTTACTGCCATTTATGATAGGAATTTTTATATCTTTTTTAATGCAAAAACCTGCTGCTATTTTATCTAAAAAAACAAAAATTAAAAAAGGAATTTGTGCGGCAGTTTTATCGGTTGTTTCATATTTGTTAGTATTAGCAATTTTTTCTTCATTGCTTTGGATTATTATTTCACAGGCTAGCACATTTATAAATTCTGTTACAAAAAACGCCACCTCGCTAAATGGAGTGTTTGAAAAAATCAACGAATTAATAAGGTGTTTCAGTGATAATCTTTCAAGCGATATGGAATTAGTGGTTAAAAATATTTTGACTGATACCGCAGGGGAATTTGCAACAAAAGCAGGAAGCTTTTTAACGGGTATTGCTACTTCGCTTGTGAAAAAAATGCCTACGCTGTTTATAAGCGGAATTGTAACGGTTGTTGCAACATGCTATATATCAAAAGATTTTGATGGACTAAAAAAATTCTTTAAAAGTATGGTAAAACCAGCCACATATAAAAATATATTAACTATTAAAAAGATTCTTTTTGATTGTTGTTTTAAGTTTTTAAAAGGATATTTATTGATTGTTGGTATAACATTTCTTGAGCTTTTGATTGGATTGATGGTACTGGGTGTCAATCATTTTTTGTTACTCGCTTTTTTAATTTCGCTAATTGATATTTTACCTATTTTGGGAACAGGCACCGTTTTAATACCTTGGTCGGTCATTCTTTTTTTGCAGGAGGATTATTTCTTAGCAATCGGTATTTTAATTCTTTACTTGCTTGTTACCGTTGTGCGAAACATTATCGAGCCGAAAATTATCGGCGATAAAATGGGCATTAACCCACTTTTTACACTACTCGCAATATTTTTAGGCCTAAGGCTGGCAGGGATTGCGGGTATGATAATTTTACCGATTACTGCTATTATCGTTATAACCTTCTATAAGCAGCAAATTGAGGAGGAAAAGCTTAGGACGCAATAGTGCAAAAATGCATATTATGAATTGTAGGACTATCTTTTTAGATTTGTTTTATGATACTCAATTGGAGTGGTTAAAATGAAAAGGCATGTTATATCAGTAGGAAGCATTACCTATGCGATAAAAGGAAGAGATGCTTTGCGTAAGATGGGCTATGAGGCTTATATCGAGCGCAAAACAAATAACGGCGGCTCAAACGGTTGCGGATATGTAATTATCGTGAAGGGAAGCACCCAAAGAATAATGAATACACTTAAAAATGTTGGTGTTAAAGTACTGGATGTAAGCTATAACTAGAATTAAAGCAGCCGTTAGGCTGCTTTTACATAATATTATTGCAACAAATATCGAATAAAGGTGAAATTATGATATATTTTGATAACGCGGCAACCAGCGGCAGGAAGCCGATGTCGGTTATAAATGCCGTTAATTACGCGTTGAGGAATCTCTCAGCAAACCCAGGCAGAAGCGGTCACAGGCTATCGCAAAGCGCCGCAATGAGTGTATATAAAGCAAGGGAGGAATTAGCAGATTTCTTTGGAGCGGGTGGCGCCGAAAATGTGGTTTTTACGGCCAATTGCACCCATAGTATAAATTTTGTGCTGAAGGGTGTTATAACTCCTGGCGACCATATAATTGTTTCTGATCTTGAACACAATGCGGTTATGAGGCCGCTGAATTCTATGAAAGCAAGCTACAGTATGTCCGAGGTATCATTGACCGATGATGATAAAACAGTTAAAAATTTTGAAAATGAAATTCGTAAAAACACAAAAATGATTTTTTGCACAGCAGCATCAAATGTTTTGGGTAAGGCGTTACCGCTTAAAGAAATAGGTGAGCTTTGCAAAAAGCACAATATACTGTTCGGTGTTGATGCTGCGCAGGGTGCAGGTGTTCTACCGATTAATATGCAAAAAATGAATATCGATTTTTTGTGTCTTGCGCCACATAAAGGATTATATGCTCCAATGGGTATTGGTGTTTTAATAGCGCGAAAGCCGATAAATTCAACAGTTATTGAAGGTGGAACAGGTACAGAATCCATTAATTTCAAACAACCTGATATAATGCCTGAAATGCTTGAAAGCGGCACCGTTAACTTACCATCGATTATCGCTTGTTCACACGGCTTAATGTTTGTAAAAGAAAGATTCAATTGCATTTTAGAGCACGAAATGAAACTGATTTTTATGCTATACAACGAGCTGTCAAAATTAGAAAATATTGTATTATACAATAATCCACACACAGGGATATATGCTCCTGTGTTGTCATTTAATATTAAGGACATCCAGTCTGATGCCGCAGCGAAGTATTTAAGTGATAAGGGTTTTGCGCTCAGAGCAGGTCTTCACTGCGCGCCTTCGGCACATAAAAAAATTGGCACCCTTGATATCGGAACTGTGAGATTTTCGCCTTCGATGTTTAACACATATAGTGAGGTTGATAGCCTGATAAAAACAATAAAAAAATTTAAAAAATCTATTGAACGAAATAGATAAATATGTTATTATAATATAGATTAAAAAATATCAGGTTTTGTAAAGGAATGATGTTGGTGAGCGTAGTTTTTGATGCTATCCACACTTTTTGGAATCAAATAATGAACGCTATATTAAATTTGAGGATATTTGATATTTTGGATATCCTAATTATAGCTTATATTATTTACAATGCCATTGGTTTTTTAAAAGAAACGAGAGCAGGTCAGCTTGTCAAGGGTATCGCGGTATTGTTGATAATGTATATGGTAGCTAATGCATTTGAGTTGGCTGTTCTTCGCTGGTTACTTTCTGCTATTCTTGGTTCTGCTATCGTGATCTTGGGAATCATTTTTCAGCCGGAGCTTAGAAGGATTCTTGAGCGAGTAGGTCAGGTTAAGCTTGGTTACTCGCAGTCTGCAGGCGGCGAGCAGGCGCAGGTGCTTGATGCAATTGATAAAATATGTAAAGCCGCTGGTACAATGCAGCAAAATAAAATTGGTGCACTGATAGTTTTTGAAAGAAAAACTCAGCTTGGTGAAATTATCAATACAGGCACTGTTATTGATTCTCAGGTTTCTACTGCAATGGTGAATAACATATTTTTCCCAAAATCTCCGCTTCATGACGGTGCAGTTATTATAAGGGACGGCAGAATTCACGCGGCGGGCTGTATCCTTCCGCTAACACAAAGCACTGCTTTTTCCTCACAACTCGGCACAAGGCACAGAGCAGCTATCGGTATGACGGAAAATTCAGATGCAATAGTGCTTATTGTTTCTGAGGAGACGGGCATCATTTCAATTGCACATAACGGCGAAATCAAAAGAAATTATAATGTTACCTCAGCATACACCGAGTTAAAGGATATGCTTGTTGATAGGGATGTTGCCGAAAAAGAGTCAACTTTAGTTTCGGCTGTTAAGCGCATCTTTGCTTTTGGTAAGGGTAAATCTAAGAGTGAAAAGAAGGAGGATAAAACCAATGAAAATTAAGTTTCCTTCTTCGCTTAAAATTAAAAATCTTATTGAAAACAAGAAGTTTACCGTTAGTCTTTCTGTAATTCTTTCTTTTATCATATGGCTTGCGGTTACAATTAATCAAAACCCTATTCGCGAGCAAACTTTTACTGATATAACTGCAAATATTTCTATTGATAACACCGCCGCTGCCGATATGGGGCTTGGCATTGTTTCTGATGTGGCATCACAAAAATTCGCTGTTACGGTAAGCGGTCCTAACTATATCGTGAGCTCGCTTAAGGCGGAGGATTTTCAGCTTTCGGCATCGGTCATCGATGTTAATGCCGCGGGCACCTATACGCTCGAAATATTGGGCAGTAGCAATAGTAACAAATCAGGTTATACCTTCACATCAATTTCGCCATCAACAATTGATGTCACCTTCGATTATATTGATACAAAGGAATTTACTCTTCAACCCAAGCTTATCGGTGTGAGTGCTTCTGATGGACTCGTTGCTGAAACGCCTGTTTTTTCAGATTCATCACAGAGCACAATTACCATTAAGGGCCCGCGAAGCACTATGGATAAAATTGCAAATGTTGGCGCTGTGTATGAGGTTAATAAGACACTTAGTGCCTCTCAGGCCTTTGACGCTGATATAGTTTTATACAATAGCGATGATAAGGTGATTTATCGTTTCACTTCGGTTGGTGAAGTTTATGATGGTGCTGATAATCTTATAACCAATTCAAATCTCTCGCTGAGCTTTACCTCCGTTAAGCTCACCCAGCCGATTTCCAAAAAGGCTTCAGTTCCGTGTAAAGCAGTGTTCACTAATCTGCCATCAGGTCTTTCGGAATCTGATATCTCTTATAAAATTGACACCAGCAAGGTTACAATAATCGGTGCACCTGAAATCATTGATAAAACAACAGAAATTCTGCTTTCACCGATTGATTTTTGGAATATTTCTAAGTCGAGTAATGTGTTTGAGGTTTCCGCCACTCTTTCTGACGGTGTGAAGATATTGGAAACCATAGATTACTTTACAGTTAGTGTGGATGTATCTGGTTACTCCGAAACAACGCTTGATGTGAAGAGTATAAGATGCACTGGCCTTGATTCTGAACTTTCGGCAAAAACTGATACCCGAATCAAAAATGTTAGGATTTGCGGACCTTCAAAGGTTATTAAAAATATAACTGCATCCGATTTATATGCAGTGGTTGATTTAACCGATAAATCTGCAGGTGTTCACACCTTGGATGTTGTGATTAAATCAGATGTGTATGATAACATTTGGCAGATTGGAACATATAGCACATCGGTTACTCTAAAATAGCAAATTACTGACAAATACCGCCTTTATCACATAGTATGTGATGAGGTGGTATTTATGATTAAATCGATTTTGCTAATGCTGCTTATAGTTTTTGCAGTAATGGGACTTTGTGAATTTATTTGCGGGCTTAGAATTGCTTTTTTCTACCCCGGAAGGCGTTTTAAAAGCTACAGTATTCTATATTTAAGCGAAGGTCTGGCAGTGCAGGAATTAAGATATATATGGGAAAAATATCGCTGTCACGGCGAAGAATATTCTCATGGTATTTTAGCTATTAGTGATGGTCTTGATGATAAAGAAATTATCTCCTGTTATGATTTTGCGGCAGATAAGAAAATCATTATATGTTCGAGTTTAGAAATAAAGAAAAATCTAGAACAATTATCCAAGGAGAATGTTTTTAATGGATAACTCAGTGATTGGCGAAGCAATGGAGCTTTGCGGTCTTGTTGAGAAAATTACATATAAAAACGAACAGAACGGTTACACGGTTTGCGTCGTGAGAAACGGCAAGGAGCGTGTAACCGTTGTGGGTATTTTACCTTTTTTATCAGAAGGGGAAAATGCAAAGTTTATCGGCAAATATATCGTTCATCCAACTTACGGTGAACAGTTTTCCGCTGATAGCTTTGAGCGCACTGCACCAAAAAATGCCGCAGATATTCTGCGCTATTTATCTTCGGGCATCATTAAAGGAGTCGGTCCTGCAACTGCAACTCGCATTGTTCAAAAATTTGGCGCAGATTCGCTAGATATCGTTGAGAATCACCCCGAGGAATTATCAACCCTTAGAGGCATTTCTCACGAGAAAGCCCTTATGATTAGCGAAGAATATAAAAAGCAATACGGCATAAGTGATATTATGCTGCTTTTGGCGCCATACGAGGTTTCGGTTGAAAAATGCATTACAATATTTAAGTCTTTTGGTGCAAGTGCTAGTGAAGCAATTCGGGACAACCCTTATGTTTTATGTAATTCGGATGTTGATTTTTCCTTTGAAAAAGCAGAGAGAATTGCAAGCGATTTTGGAATTTCACCCGATAACGAGGCGCGCCTTAGCGCAGGTATTGAATATATTTTAAGAAAAAATCTGCTGAATGGTCACACTTGCTTACCAAGGAACAAACTTATATCTGTTGCTATTAATCTGCTTGAAAGTGACGAATTAAGGCTCGAAAGCATTTGTGACAGGATGATAGAAAATCTCACCGTTCGCACAAAAACGGTTGATAAGACTGATTTTATAATGCTTCCAGAGTATTATTTTGCCGAAGAATATATTTCTGCACGATTATATGCTGCAAAAAGCTATATAAACAGCAGTGCAGTTATTGATGAGTTAGAAATCGATTATGTTGAAAACAAGCTTGGAATTAAGTTCGAGGCGTTGCAGCGCGAAGCAATAAAGCAAGCCTTTAATAGCGGAATTCTTATATTAACAGGCGGTCCGGGCACAGGAAAAACGACCACATTAAATGCAATAATTGAGTTGTTTGAGCAGCGTCAGGCTAATATACAGTTGGCAGCTCCTACAGGTAGAGCAGCAAAAAGGATGACAGAGCTTACAGGCAGAGAGGCTAAAACCATTCATCGTTTGCTTGAGGTTGAGTGGACAAATGAAGAAAAGCAGAAGTTCTGCCGAAATGAGCGAAACCCGCTTGAATGTGATGTAATAATCATTGATGAGGCTTCAATGATAGATTCCTTGCTTTTTGAGAGTCTTCTTCACGCTCTTAGAATTTCTACCAGAATAATTCTTGTTGGCGATGTAGATCAGCTACCAAGCGTGTCGGCAGGAAATGTGCTTAATGATATTTTGATTTCAAATATTTTCCCATCCATAAGCCTTAAAAAGGTGTTCAGGCAGGCACAAGAGAGCGCAATAATAACAAACGCTCACGCCATAATTAACGAAACACCACCGGATTTTAGCAATACGAGCAAGGATTTCTTTATAATGCGAAGAAATAACTCTTATGATGTCTGCTCCACAATACTTGAGCTTTGCCTTGAAAGACTGCATAATGCCTATGGATTTAATCCGCTCACAGATATTCAGGTGCTTTGTCCTTCAAGAAAGGCACAAACAGGCACAGTAAACCTTAATAATTTACTTCAGGAAAGCCTTAATCCCAAGAAAGAAAATGTATCCCAAATAAGCTATAAGGGCATCTATTACCGCGAAGGTGACAAAGTGATGCAGATAAAGAATAATTACGACCTTATGTGGGAACGCGATAATGGCGAGGTTGGCTGCGGCGTTTATAATGGTGATGTGGGCTATATTACTAAAATTGACCTTAGGGGCGGTATTGTAAGGGTTAAATACGATGATAAAACCGCCACATATTTTACCGATAATATAGGTGAATTAGAGCTTGCTTATGCCATAACTGTGCACAAAAGTCAAGGCAGTGAGTTTGACTGTGTTGTTATACCACTGATGGATATACCTTCTCAGCTTATGTATCGAAATCTCCTTTATACTGCTGTTACAAGGGCTAAAAAAATGCTTGTTATCGTGGGAGATGAGAATATATATATCAAAATGGCTGCCAATAACCGCAAGACCTTGAGATATACTATGCTAAAGGAATTTATTTATGAAAATGAAGAAGCTTAAAGCTTTCTACCGTACTCTTATTAGCGTTTTTTATCCAAACAAATGTGTGGGCTGCGGTGAAATAATTGACAATGATGAATTTTTGTGCAACTATTGCTATAAGCATATCGAAAGGGTAGACACAGAAAAGTTTTGCGTTATATGCGGAATGGAAAAGGCAAGTTGCATTTGCAACGCTAAAATATATCATTTTCACAATATAGTGTCTGTATTTAAAAATGAGGGTATTGCCAAAAGGGCTGCTTACTGTTATAAACTTAATCATCGTATGCAATATTCTCGCTTTCTGGCTCAGCAAATATGTCTTAGTGTTGCAAAATTATACTATGGTGTTAAGTTTGATTATGTTTGCTGGGTGCCTTCTTCAAAAAAGAGCATTATGAAGTACGGCTTTGACCACACAAAGCTACTAGCGACAGAAATTTCTGAAATTTTAAATGTTCCTCTTGCGCAGGATGTGTTGGGGTGCATTGCTTTTAAGAAGACACAACATTTTAGTTCATTAAAAGAACGGTTTGAAAATGTTAAGGGTAAATACTACTTCAAATCAAAATTGAATGCTGATAATGTGCTACTGATAGATGATATTCGCACCACAGCCGCAACATTAGATGAATGCTCTAAGGTTTTGATGTTTGCAGGGGTGAATCGGGTTTATTGCGCGACGGCTCTTACAACTTTACCCAAAAAGAAAATTGAAAATCAATAAATTGTATGCTATAATTTAAAACAAGGCGGTGATATTAATGGCTACTGAAATCGGCATTGATTTAGGCACTTCAAAAACTGTTATTTTTTCAAGCTCAAGGGTTGTGCTTGAATTACCCAGTGTTGTTACTGTTGACAGTGAAAGCTGGGAACCAGTCTATTTTGGTGATAAAGCCAAGCAAACCTTAGGCAGAACGCCTGAAAGCTTAAGTTGTGTGCATCCTATAGAGCACGGAATTATCGCTGAATATGATATTGCAGAAGCTATGCTTAAGGAATATATGAATATCGCGTTTGGTAATAAGATAGTAAGGCCTCAAA
>CAZIXG010000035.1:0-9943 GCA_964543305.1 uncultured Ruminococcus sp. | reverse complement strand
GCATCAATTTCGTACTTAGCATCGCCTTCGGCAATAGCCTCAACAGGGCAACCGCCTGCACAAGCGCCACAGCTGATGCAATCATCAGTAATCTTAAAAGCCATTCGTCTACACCTCCATCAAAGTGGTATATAAGAGAAAACTCTCTAATTTATGTATCGTGTATCGCTACAACAATTTCATTTTAACACATTCTCCCCAAAAATCAAGTGTAATATTTCAAAATACCGTTTGCACATTATTAAACAGTTGCCAAAACACATAAAATATGATATTATAATATGAATAAATATATTAGTATAAGGGGGAATAGGCTTATGTCAGATAATCGTGCTATCGGCATTTTCGATTCAGGGCTTGGCGGGCTTACCGTTGCCCGTGAGATTATGAAGCTTTTGCCGCAGGAAAACATAGTATACTTTGGTGACACAGGCCGCGTGCCCTATGGCACCAGAAGCTGTGACACTATAAAAAAGTACGCGCGGCAGGATGAGCGGTTTTTGCTGCAGCAGGATGTAAAGCTTATAGTTGCCGCCTGCGGAACGGTGTCATCAGTAGCGGCAGATACCGCCGAGGATTTGCCCGTTCCCTTTATTGAAGTGGTATCGCATTCTGTTCGTGATGCAGCAGCCGCCACTAAAACCAAAAAGATAGGTGTGCTTGCAACCGCCGCCACTATTGCAAGCGGCGCACACAAAAGGCAAATACTCGAAATTTTGCCTGATGCCATGGTTATCGAAAACGCGGGAACGCTTTTGGTGCCCTTGGTTGAGGAAGGCTGGGTGGGGGATAACGATGAGGTAGCCCACGAAACCCTTAAAAGATACCTAGAGCCTATGATTAGCGCGGGTGTTGACACAGTGATTTTAGGCTGTACACATTTCCCGGTTTTAGAGGGTGCGATAAAAGCCATAATGGGCGAAGGGGTAACGCTTATTAATATGGGCGTTTCTACTGCTGGTGTTGTGAAGCGGTATCTTGAGGAAAACGATGCACTAAATTGTGATAATACCCCCGCAAGGTATAGCTTTTATGTGAGTGATAAAACCGCTGCCTTTTCAAAAACCGCGAAAATTCTTTTGGGCGATGAGCAAAGCGAAATTCAAGTAGAGCAGGTAGATGTTAACAGTTTATGAAAAATGTGATAATTAAAATAAAGGGCACGCAAGGCCTTGGTGCCGATAAGGATGTTATCGAGCTTACCACCGAGGGCACTTATGAAAAGAGTGAAAAAGGCTTTATCCTCCGTTATGAGGAGGGGGAGATGATGGGTGAGCGTGCCGTTCACACCACCCTTAGCGCGATAGGACAGGATAGCGTGGTCTTGGAGCGCAGTGGCGATATGTCCTCTCGATTGGTTATCGAAAGGCATAAGCGCAACAGCTGTTTTTATAGCATCCCGCAGGGCGAAATGGTGCTTGGAATTTATGGCAAAGCGGTGCAAAACCGCCTTACCGATTCGGGTGGCACACTGAAAATGCAATACACAATAGACACAAATCTCCAGCCTGTGAGTGAAAACACGGTGGAAATCAGCGTAAAAGAGGTAAAGTAGCAATGTCATTATTAGTAGAGAAAGCAAAAAAACAGATAGAAAATGCGCTTTTTGCGGCAGCCTCAAAAGCGGCTCAAAACGGCGAGCTTGGAGCGGTAGAGCTTCCCGAATTTAAGGTTGAGGTGCCCACCGACCGCGCCCATGGTGATTATGCCGTAAATGCGGCGATGGTTTGGGCAAGAGCACTTAAAAAGGCTCCCCGAATGATAGCCGAAGCACTTATAAAAAACGCCGATTTCGAGGGCACCTATATTGAAAAATGTGAAATCGCAGGTCCGGGCTTTATAAACTTCTTCCTATCGGACAAGTACTATGCCGATATCGTAAGCGATGTTTTATCAAAAGGCGCTGATTACGGTAGGAGTGACTATGGTCGCGGCGAGCGCGTGCTTGTGGAATTTGTTTCTGCAAACCCCACAGGACCTATGCATATAGGCAACGCCCGCGGCGGCGCCTTGGGTGACTGCCTTGCAGCCGTTATGAGTGCGGCAGGATATTATACCGAGCGCGAATTTTATATAAACGATGCGGGTAACCAGATAAACAAGTTCGGTCTTTCCTTGGACTTGCGCTATAAGCAGCTTTATCTTGATGGCATTGAAATGCCCGAGGATTCCTACCACGGTGAGGATATAATCAACCACGCGAAGGCATTTGCCGAAATTTATGGTGATAAGTATATAAATGCCGATGAAGCCGAGCGCCGCGCGGCATTGGTTGAATTTGCACTTCCTAAAAACATACAAGGTCTTCACGATGACCTGCTAAAATATCGAATCGAATATAACACTTGGTTTAGAGAGAGTACGCTTCACGCGGGTGGTGAGACGGCTCACATAATCGAGCTTTTAAAGGAAAGCGGCCACACCTATAGCCAAGAGGGTGCGCTTTGGTTTAAGGCTACTGATTTCGGATGCGATAAGGACTTCGTGCTTGTTCGCGCAAACGGCGTGCCCACCTATGTTGTGCCTGATATTGCATATCACTATAATAAGCTTGAGGTTAGAAAATTCGACCGCGCTATCGATATATTGGGTGCCGACCACCATGGTTATGTGCCGCGCCTTAAGGCGGCGCTTACCGCCTTGGGTGTGGATGCGAATCGCCTTCACGCGGTGCTTATGCAGATGGTGCGCCTCGTTCGTGACGGCGAGGTTATAAAGGCTTCAAAGCGCTCGGGCAAGGCGATAACACTTGTAACACTGCTTGAAGAGGTGCCGATAGATGCCGCAAGATTTTTCTTTAATCTGCGCGAGCCTAACTCTCACTTCGATTTTGATTTAGACCTTGCTGTGAGCGAATCAAACAGCAACCCTGTTTACTATGTTCAGTATGCCTATGCGAGAATTTGCAGCATCATAAGAAATCTCGAGGCAGACGGCATAATACTCAAAGAGGCTACCGCCGAGCAGTTAAGTCTGCTTTCCGCTCCCGAGGAACGCGAGCTTATTCTTCATATCTCGGCGCTCACAGGTGAGATAATTCAGTCTGCAAAGACTTATGATCCTGCTCGAATCACCCACTATGTAAACGAGCTTGCAACCAAGTTCCATAAATTCTATGCGGCGTGCCGCGTTAAGGGTGAGGATGAGGCGCTAACAAATGCGCGTCTTGCCCTGTGCAAGGCAACCGCCACAGTTATCAAGAATATCCTTGATATGCTGAAAATCGATGCACCTGAGAAAATGTAAAATAATGAATGATGAATAATGAATAATGAATAATTATTGTGTTGCGACCTTGTCGCAACTTTATATAATCGTTTCGCAGAGCGAAACACCAAAATTATTCATTAGCCGCAGGCGACTTCATTCTTCATTTAATTGCAGGAGGCAATTATTATGAAAATCGACAACAGAAATCTTACAATGCTTATGGACCTTTATGAGCTCACCATGGCAAACGGTATCTGGAACAGTGAGCTTCGCGATACCGTAACCTATTTTGATATGTTTTTCCGCCGTGTGCCCGATCAGGGCGGTTACGCTATTATGGCGGGCGTTCAGCAGCTTATAGAGTATCTTAACAACCTTCATTTTGATAAAGAGGATATCGAGTATCTTGAAAGCCTTAACCTCTTTTCAAGCGATTTTATAGATTATCTTCGCGATTTTAAGTTTTGCTGTGATGTGTGGGCGGTGCCCGAGGGCACACCCATATTCCCGCAGGAGCCTATTGTTACAGTTCGCGGCCCCGCGGTGCAGGCGATGATGATAGAAACTATGGTGCTGCTCACCATTAACCATCAGTCGCTCATAGCCACCAAGGCAAATCGAATTGTCAGAGCCGCTAAGGGTAAGCCCGTAATGGAATTTGGCGCTCGCCGCGCTCAGGGTGCGGATGCTGCCTACTATGGCGCCCGCGCCGCAATTATCGGCGGCTGCACAGGCACCTCAGATATCAAGACCGCTAAGGACTTCGGTGTTAAGGCATCGGGCACAATGGCTCACAGCTGGGTGCAGCTTTTTGATGATGAATACACTGCATTTAAGACCTATGCTGAAAAATACCCTGATAGCTGTATGCTACTCGTTGATACCTATAATGTTTTAAAATCGGGTATACCCAACGCCATTCGCGTGTTTGATGAGGTGCTGAAGCCCAGAGGCTGCAGACCGCTTGGTGTTAGAATTGATAGCGGTGATATCACATATCTTTCAAAGCGTGTGCGCGAAATGCTTGATGCGGCGGGCTATGAAGACGCAAAAATCTGTGTTTCAAACTCGCTGGACGAGCATCTTATAAGAGATATGAATATGCAGGGCGCGTGCATTGATAGCTATGGCGTTGGCGAGCGGCTTATCACCGCTTCAAGCGAGGCGGTTTTCGGCGGTGTTTATAAGCTTGCCGCAACCGAAAAGGATGGTGAGATAACACCAAAAATCAAAATCAGCGAAAATACCGCTAAAATCACCATCCCTGGTGTTAAAATTCCGTGGCGACTTTATGATAAAAAAACAGGCAAGGCCATTGCCGATGTTATCACCCTTAATTATGAGAAAATTGATGATAGCAAGCCTTATGAGATATTTGACCCTGTTTACACCTGGAAGCGTAAGACTGTAACCGATTTCCGCGCCGAAAAGCTTCAGGTTAAGATATTTGAAAAGGGCAGTCAGGTTTATACCTCGCCCACAGTTTTGGAAATATCCCGCCATAGAGCCGAGGGCGTTGAAAATCTTTGGGATGAGGTTAAGCGATTTGAAAAGCCGCATAGTTATTATGTGGATTTAAGCCAAGACCTGTGGCAACAAAGAGATAACCTGCTTAGAAAAGCAGGAGCGCAAAGAGAGGGAAAATAATGAAAAGGATAATATCACTTTGTCTTATATTAGTCTTTTGCTTTACCCTTACCGCCTGCGGTGATAAGGGTAAAAAGAGTGAGCTTTCGGTGGATGTGGAATATTATGCCAACCTTGGCACTATGCCCGAATGCGAATATACCTTGGGCGGTGATATTGCAGAGGCTGAAAGCAAGCTTAGCACCAGCGTTGTTGATGACCAAGGGGAAGCCAACTATTATAGCTATGAATCTGGCAATAAAACCATTATGACCGATGGCACATATTGCTGCTGCTATGAAACCGAAAATGCGGCGGCGGGAATTACCCATATAGTGAAATACGGTGATAGCTATGGCTTTACTCAGGGCACTATATCCACAGTGATAAGGGATGCTATGGCAGCTGCAGGTTTTGAAGCACAAGAGCGCGATGCCCGCGCGGGTGAGCTTTTCTTTATTCCTGGCGGCACCACACTCACTGTTTTACAGTATGATTTTAAGGAAAACACCGTGCTTTTCGTATTTCAGGAAAATGCGCTGAGCGCTAGTGTGATATATTAATTTAAACAGGAGCAATATCTAAAATGCCAACAGAAGAAAAAAAGGAGCTTAGCACTCTTCCTGTGCTGGCGCTCAGAGGTCTTGTTGCATTCCCCGATATGCTGCTCACGCTTGATGTGGGCAGAAAGAAATCGGTAAAGGCGTTAAGCTTTGCTATGGACCACAACAGACCGATATATTTAGTAACGCAAAAGGATATAATGGTTGAGGAGCCTTCTAAGGATGACCTTTATCCCATAGGCTGTGTTTGCCGTGTTCGTCAGGTGCTTAAAATGCCCGATGGCGGAGCTAAGGTGCTGGTGCAGGGTATTTATCGCGCCCGCCATCAGACCTTTGCCGATAACGGCGCGCATTACATATCGCTTGTTGAAAAGTGTGAGGAAAAGCCTCTTAAAAACCGCGAGGTTTATAAGGAAACCTTGCTTCGCAAAATAAGGGCGGAATTTGAGCGTTATGTTAATGTTAATCGTACCATTGCAGATGATATAGCTTTAAGTGTTGCAACAAACGAGGATATAGGCTATCTTTGCGATTTCATTGCCTTTAATATTCCTGCTCCCTTTGATGATAAGCAGTATGTTTTAGAGCAGCTCGGCGTTTCTGCGCGTGTTAAGGTGCTGCTTGCGATGCTTTCAAAGGAGCGCGAGATATGTGAGATAGATAACCGCATCAGCGCAAAAACAAAAACCCGCCTTGATGAAAATCAAAAGGATTATTACCTTAAAGAGCAGATAAAGGTTATCAGTGATGAGCTTTACGGCGATGACTTTGCAAACGAAATTGAAAATTACCACGAAAAGGTAAATTGTCTTAATGCCACCGATGCCGTTAAGGATAAAATCCGCGCCGAAATAAATAAGCTTTCAAAGATGCCTCAGGGCGCACACGAGGGCACAGTTTCAAGAAATTATATTGATTTGTGCTTAGAGCTTCCTTGGAATAATGTCAGCGATAATAAGGTTGATATAAAACGCGCCGAAAAGATACTCGACCGCGATTTTTACGGTATGAAAAAGGTGAAAGAGCGCATTCTTGAAATGCTCTCTGTCTATGCGCTATCTCCCGATATCACAGGTCAGATAATCTGCCTTGTGGGCCCTCCGGGTGTGGGCAAAACCTCTATTGGCAAAACCGTTGCCGAGTGTATGGGCAGAACCTATCAGCGTGTATCCTTGGGTGGTATGCACGATGAGGCAGAAATTCGCGGCCACCGCAAAACCTATATCGGCGCAATGCCCGGTAGGATAATAAGCGCTGTTAAAAACGCGGGCACATCAAATCCGCTTATATTGCTTGATGAGGTGGATAAGCTGGGCTCCGACTATAAGGGCGACCCATCAAGCGCACTGCTTGAGGTGTTAGACCCCGAGCAAAATCACGCCTTTTGCGATAACTTCCTTGATATGCCATACGACCTTAGCCGCGCGGTATTTATAACAACTGCCAATTCGCTTGAAACAATACCGGCACCCTTGCGCGACCGTATGGATATAATCTCTTTAGAGGGTTATACCCGCGAGGAGAAGTTTAATATAGCAAAAAAGCATATTGTGGCTCGCGAGCTTAAAAGCCATGCGCTGAGCGGCAAAAATTGCCGCTTTACAGATAGCGCGCTTTATGGAATTATTGATTTTTATACCCGCGAGGCGGGAGTTAGAAAGCTTCAGCGTACCATTGGCTCACTCTGCGGTAAGGCGGCTAAGAAAATTGCCGCGGGCGAAGCACAAAGTGTAACCGTTAAGGGTAGTGACCTTGAGGTAATGCTCGGCCACAAGAAATATAGGGCAGAAAGCATCCTCCCCCGCGATGAGGTGGGCGTTATAAACGGTCTTGCCTGGACTCAGGTGGGCGGCGAGATAATGCAGATGGAGGTTGCGGTGCTTCAGGGAAGCGGCAAAACAGTGCTAACGGGCAACCTCGGTGATGTTATGAAGGAATCTGCCGAAGCAGCTATCACCTTCGTTCGCGCAAATGCCGAAAAATACGGCATTGATAGGGATTTTTATAAGACTATGGATATCCATATCCACGCAACCGAATCCGCCGTTCCTAAGGACGGCCCATCGGCTGGCGTTACCATAACCACTGCACTTATATCCGCGCTCACGGGCAGAGCAGTTCGCCGCGATATCGCTATGACGGGCGAGGTTTCTATAAGAGGCAGGGTGCTTCCCATAGGCGGACTTAAGGAAAAGGCAATGGCGGCGCACCGCGGCGGCGTTAAGACTGTGTTTATACCGCAGGAAAATGCTCCTGATATAGATGAGGTGGATGAAAGAGTGCGCGAGAGCGTGCAGTTTGTCCCCGTAAGCTATGTGGGCGAAATTATTGAGAATGCGCTTTTTCCGCTTGATGCTGAGGAAAATAGGCACAAGGAAAACGCCTTTTGCCCGCCCGCAGGAGCTATGGCTACAAGCATAAGAACATAAAAACGGAGAAGCATTATGAACTGGAATAAGGTAGAGTTTGAAGCCGCGTTCGGCACGCTCGAGCAGTTAACTGAGTCTCACCTGCCCGAAATCTGCTTTTCAGGCAGGTCGAATGTGGGAAAATCCTCTCTTATAAATAAGGTGTTAGGCAGAAAGTCTATCGCAAGGGTTAGCTCAACACCGGGTAAAACAGTAACGGTGAATTTTTACCGTTTGGATACGGCGCGCCTTGTTGACCTGCCTGGCTATGGCTATGCCAAGGTTTCAGGCGGCGACCGCGAGCGATGGGCCGAGCTTATGGAGGGTTATTTTCGCTCAGGCAGAAACATTAAGCTTTGTCTGCAACTTGTGGATATGCGAAGAGAAGCCACCGAGTTTGATGTTTCGATGCTCGAATTTCTGCGCCATTTTGAAATTCCATATGCGGTGGTGCTCACAAAATGCGATAAGCTTAACAAGAGCGAGTTCGCCCGCCAGCTTGAAGCGATAAAAAATCAGCTCGCTGATTTGGGTGAGGGAATAGATATAATTCCATTTTCCGCACTTAAGGGCACAGGCGCAGATGAAGTGCGAGCGGTAATAGAAAAAGCGGTTATATAATTCACAATACACAGTATTATTTTATTTCGGGTGAGAGCAAAAGAAGTACTGTGATGTTCGGAAGTATCATAAGACCATTTAAAATTTCCGATATAAGCCACACCGCATCTGCCCGCATAACTGCGCCCAAAGATATGGTAAGACAAAACAGAAGAAGATAGGAAATCGTGCGGCGGCCGCCAAAAAGATACCTTATAAAGCCTATTCCGTAGAACCCCCAGCCGAGTATCGAGGAGAAGGCAAAGCAACACAGCACAGGACAAAAAATGAATATGATGTTTTCCCCATAAACGCGTGCGAATGCCGAAAATGTGGAGGCGGCGCCTATATCAATACCATAGCTTATGTCGCCTGCACTCAGCACCACAAGCGCAGTAAGTGTGCAGCACACAACGGTATCCACAAACACCTCGAAAACACCAAAAAGCGGAAGAGCGGAGTCATTCCCCTCACTGCAGGCGTATGCCGTGGGCGCGGTGCCAAGACCTGCCTCGTTTGAAAAAACTCCGCGCGACATACCTATTCGCATACAAACAAAAACCGAGCCCACCGCCCCGCCGCTTACAGCCGCAGGGGAGAATGCGCCCACGAAAATAGACTTTATAACCTCGGGAAGCCTTTCTCGGTATACAAACAGTACCCCCAGCGATAAAGCGATATATATAACTGTCATAACGGGCACTATTTTTTCCGCCCACGCGCCCACCTTGCGGCTACCCGAAATGATTACGCCAAACACCAATGCCGCACATAATATGCCAACGCCAAGCTTCACTAAAAACAATTCGTTTGCAGTGAGCGGCAAAAGGCGCCTTGCCATTAGCTCCACCGAGCTTGAAACGGTGCTTATCTGGGCGAGATTTCCTATGCCGAAGCTCGCTGCCGCGCCAAGAGCGGCAAAAGTCACCGCCAGAAAATGAAATTTGTGGGGGAGCGCGGCATCGATAATATAAGCAGTACCCCCGCAAAGCGCACCCTTAGCATTACGGCTTCGGTAGCGCACTGCAAGGTATATTTCGGCGTATTTTACCGCCATACTAAAAATTGCCGATACCCACATCCAGAACACCGCACCTGCGCCACCCAGTGCCACCGCGCCTGCAACGCCCGCGATATTGCCTGTGCCCATAGTGGCTGAAAGCGCCGTACATGCCGCCTGCAAGGGCGACATATTTTTGTTCCCTGTGCCGCCTTGATTTTTAAAGGGAAGCGTGAGGGCGTGCGGCAGTTTTCTTATCTGCACAAATCGTGTTTTAAGGCTTATAAGAATGCCTGTGAATATAATAAGAAGCACCGTAGGCATTCCCCAAACAATATTGGAAATATGGCGTAGTAGTGATAAAAAATCCGTAAGTTCATCCCCTTAAAAGCAGTAAAATAAAAATTTTTTAAAAATAACTATTGATTTTATGAAACATTTGTGATATTATACTATGGCGGTTTCAAATCGCGAACATTTGAATATGTTTTGCGCCGGTAGCTCAGTTGGATAGAGCGTCTGGCTACGGACCAGAA
>CAZIXG010000034.1:0-9969 GCA_964543305.1 uncultured Ruminococcus sp. | reverse complement strand
TTTATACATTTCAGATGGCTCGCACCAATTGTTTGTGGGACCTGCTTCTTCCTTTGTAGGTGTGCAGATGAATGTTCTGTCCTCTACACGGGCAACATCGTTAGGGTTTGTTCTGTGCAGATAACAACCGGGAAGCTTATCCTGATTAAGCTTGTGAAGCTCGCCGAGTTTTACAGCCTCCTCACGAAGCTGCTCACGCTGCTCATCACTGCCGTTAATCCAAACAACATTGTCGGGAGTAAGAAGCTCCTTCATTTCGTCAAGCCATTTTAAAACGGTTTTGTTGGTAGTCATTTTAATTCTCCTTAAAAAATATTGCAATTTTTACCGCATACATTATAATATTTTTTACGGCAAAAATCAATAGCAAAAGATAATTTTTTATTCTTTGTTAATAATTTACCGATTATGTGAGTTATTAATCACAACACTTGACAAAATTTTATATAAAGTATATTATTAACATACTTGTATCCATCGGAGGTGTTTGGATGAGAGATGGTTTTATAAAGGTTGCCGCGGCAACTGTTGAAATCGCGGTTGCAGATGTTAAAAGTAACACCTGCAAAATTCGTGAAAAAATTGAACAGGCTGACATTGCGGGTGTTAATTTGCTCGTTCTTCCTGAGCTTTGTGTAACAGGTTATACCTGTGGCGATTTATTCCTTTCACACAAGCTAATTGACGAATCTTATTCTGCCTTATGCGAACTGCGTGATTTCACTGCGGGAAAATATCCTGTGGTTGTTATCGGACTGCCCATAACATATAATTGCAAGCTTTATAACTGCGCCGCAGTTTTATATAACGGCAAGATACTCGGTATAGTGCCCAAATCCCTTCTACCCAACTATGGCGAGTTTTACGAAAAACGCGCTTTTAATTCCGGAAGTGAGCTTGATGGCACAACCAATATAATCATAGATGGCGAACCGGTTAAATTTGGTTCTTTGATATTCAGAAGTGAAAACTGCATCAATTTCACCTTTGGCGTTGAAATTTGTGAGGACCTTTGGAGTGCGGACACTCCCGCCACCAAGCTTTGCCGTGACGGTGCGGTAATCGTTGCAAATCTTTCTGCCTCTAATGAAACCGCGGGTAAGGCTGATTTTCGCAGGTCACTTGTTTGTTCTGCTTCTGCAAGACTGCTGTGCGGTTATGTTTATGCCACCGCAGATTATTCTGAATCAACTCAGGATGCGGTTTTCTCGCGTCATAATATTATTTGCGATGATGGAAATATTATCGCTGAAAATCCGCCTTTTGCTGATAAAGAAATGGTTATCAGCGAAATCGATGTTGATACACTCGCCTTCAAGCGCCGTAAAAACACCTCTTTTATACCCGAAAACGATAAAAACACCGTTAATGTTTATTTTGACCAGTCAATACGCGAAACACAAATAACACATTATGTTTCAAAGACTCCTTTTATTTCACAAAGCAACCTTAATGAATATTGCGAAGAAGTACTTAAAATACAGTCGTTCGGTCTTAGAAAGAGATTAGAACACACTGCCGCGAAAAAGGTCGTTATCGGTATTTCGGGTGGGCTTGACAGCACATTAGCGCTGCTTGTTTGTGTTCGCGCTATGAAGCTACTTGGCAGAGCACCGAGCGATATTCTCGCGGTAACAATGCCCTGCTTTGGCACTACCGAGAGAACAAAGTCAAACGCAGTGAAGCTCTGTGAGCTTTTAGGTGTTGAAATTAAAAAAATCGATATTACCAACAGTGTTTTATCTCATTTCTCGGATATTGGTCACAACAAGGACCAATTAGATGTTACCTATGAAAACTCTCAGGCAAGAGAACGCACTCAGGTGCTGATGGACATTGCAAATCAGTGCGGCGGATTGGTTATAGGAACAGGCGACCTTTCGGAGCTTGCGCTCGGATGGGCCACCTTCAACGGCGACCATATGTCAATGTACGGCGTTAATTCCTCTGTGCCAAAAACTCTTGTTAAATCAGTAGTAAGATATGAGGCTGAAAATGTGGGCGGCGAACTTTCAAGCGTTTTATTTGATATACTCGACACCCCCGTTTCGCCCGAGCTTTTGCCCGCAAACGATAACGGAAACATTGCTCAAAAAACAGAAGATTTAGTGGGCCCTTATGAATTGCACGACTTTTTCCTCTATCGTTTTATCAAATATGGTGAATCGCCGAAAAAGATTTATAGAGTGGCTAAATATGCGTTTGACGGTGAATATTCCGACGATGTTATTTTACATTGGCTCTACATCTTCACCAAAAGATTTTTTAACCAACAATTCAAGCGCTCATGCATCCCCGATGGTCCCAAGGTTATATCTGTTTCGCTTTCCCCTCGCGGTGACTGGCGTATGCCATCTGATGCAAGCTCTAAAATCTGGCTTGATGAAATTGAAGATTTAAAGCTTTCTATCTAATAATTCTTATCCCCTGAAAGGTGACCCTTATGAAATTAGTACCGTTTACAAAAAAAAATGTTATGGATTGGGAAAAGACCTACCCCACACCGTTCTATGTTTATGATGAGAACGGTATCAGAAATTGTGTTACAGATTTGTATAAAGCCTTCTCTTGGAACAAAGGCTTTAAGGAATATTTTGCCGTTAAGGCACTTCCCACCCCCGAAATCATAAGAATTTTAAATGAGCTTGGCTGCGGCACTGACTGCGCATCTATACCCGAGCTTATAATTTCCACTAAATGCGGTGTAACGGGACATAACATTATTTTCAGCTCCAATGAAACAACTCGCGAAGAATATCTTGCGGCGCTGGAAGCGGGCGCAATAATAAACCTTGATGATATTACACACATCGAATTTCTTGAAAGTATTGCTCCCCTGCCCGATACCTTCTGCGCAAGATATAATCCCGGCAAGTTTAATATAACTAACGATATTATGGGCCATCTTCACGATACAAAGTTTGGTATGACTCATGAGCAGATACTTGAGGCTTTTGCCATTCTTAAGGCTAAGGGTGTTAAGCATTTTGGTATTCACTCGATGCTTGCAAGCTGTTCACTTATAGAGGAGTATTATCCCAGACTTGCCAAAAAGCTCTTTAAATTTGCGCTTGAAATTAAGGAAAAGCTTGATATTAATATTGAATTTATCGACCTTTCGGGCGGTATAGGTATTCCATATAAGCCCACAGAAGAGCCTGTTGATATTTTTGCAATAGGCGATGCTGTTAAAAAGGTTTATGATGAGATTATTACACCGAGCGGTCTTGAAATTTCACTATTCACAGAAATGGGCAGATACATAACAGGACCTTACGGATATCTTGTTTCAAAGGCTATTCATAAAAAACACATTTATAAGGAATATATCGGTCTTGATTCGAGCTGTTGTGATTTAATGCGTCCTGCAATCTACGGTGCATATCACCACATCACTGTTCTAGGCAAAGAAAATGAGCCTACAGTTGGAAAATTTGATGTCGTTGGCTCTCTTTGCGAAAACAATGATAAGTTTGCGATTGACCGTGAACTGCCTCAGGTAGATGTTGGCGATTATCTTGTTATCCACGATGCGGGTGCGCACGGCCACGCGATGGGCTATAACTATAACGGCAAGCTGAGATGCGCTGAAATGCTTTTAAAGGCAGACGGTAGTCTTAAAATGATTAGACGCGCTCAAACACCTGCAGATTATTTTGCAACACTTGATATTGACCCCGCATTCAAAGATTAATTAAAGACACAAAACAACGGTTTTTCTTTGTACTTGTAAAGTTTAAAAATATCTGTTATAATATATTGTCGTATTATACAATAAAGGGATGATAAAATGTCGGTTGGCTTCAGAAAAAGTCTTTTTGGATTTAACTGTGATGATGTAATAGCATATATAGAAAACACTCATAGGGATTTTTCCGCTAAAGAAACCTTACTTAATAAAAAAATCGGTGACCTTGATAGCACACTTGTGAATGTGAACGCACAGCTTGAAGAAATAAAAGCAGCAAAGGCAAAGGTTGATGCTCAGCTTAAGGAATACACCGATAAATATGATGAGATAGAGCGTCTTTCTCAAAATATCGGCAAGCTTTATCTTGTGGCACAGTCTAATGCAAAAACGATTATGCAAAACTCTGCCGAGTCGCAGGAAATGAGCCGCAAGGAAATCGAGAGAAATCTTGGTTGCATTGATGAGGCGCACGAATCCTTGAATTCGCTCAAGAGCGAAATTATGCAAACAAGTGCCGATTTCGTTTCAAAGGTTGAAGCTCTGGTTGCTTCCCTTAATATCACGCGCGAACAGATAACCAACAACGATTCACAAAACAAAGAGCTTTCAGAAAAATTTGAAAGCCTTTATGCCGAAATGCAGAAATAATTAATCACGATTTAAAATACCCGTTTTAAACGGGTATTTTTTTATTGCAATTTGTTTTAATATAGTATATAATATATTTGAAGGTTGTTCCATTTGGTACAATTGGAGGTGTAGACCGTGCACTGCTTTTTATTCGATGGACTAAGCAAATCTCAAGAGAGCAGCATTTATCAAGATTTTGGCAAGGTAGCTTCTGTTAATCGAGGCGGCGAGCTTTATAAATTTGGAATGCTTGGTATTCTCAAATCGGGTAAAGCCACTATAAAAAGGCTTAGCGACACAGGAAACCTTGTTAATATGCGCTCATTGAACGAATGCGAGCTTTTCGGCGCAGCTTCGGTTTTCGGTCAGTGGAAAGAGGGCTCAAGCAGTATTATCGCGGATAGCAATTGTGAAGTTATTTATATTTCAGAAATTAATTTCAGAAATATTATCACTTTATATCCTGTGGTAGCAATTAACTATATTGAGTACCTAAGTGACAAAATTCGTTTTCTTAACCGTAAAATCGACACCTTTTCGGCAAAAACAACCGAACAAAAGCTATATGAGTTTTTATTATCAAACGCGGATGATAAAAATCAAGTGCGGTTGAAATTCGGTATGTCAGAGCTGGCAAGGCGCTTAAATGTTGGCAGAACCAGTCTTTATCGCGATATTGATTCGCTTGAAAAAAGCGGTCTTATAATGCGTGACGGTCAAAACTTCATAATTAAATAGAAGGGTGATAAAAATGAAAAAACTATTTGCAATTATTCTCTCGGTCATAATGATGCTCTCGATTACCGCTTGCGGTACTGCTGATAATGCATCCTCACAAGCTGATACATCGAGCAAATTGCCTTATACTTCGGTTGAAATGTCTGTCGCTTGTATGACAGGACCAACAGGTATCGGTATGGCAAAATTAATGCACGATGATGAGGCTGGTGTTACTGCTAATGATTATACCTTTACAGTAGCAAGTGCAGCAACTGATATTACAGGAAAATTCCTGCAGGGTGAAATCAATATAGCATCTGTTCCTACCAATGTTGCAGCGACACTTTATAACAAATCCGAGGGTAAGGTTCGTATGCTCGCCGTTAATACTTACGGTGTGCTCTCGATACTTGAAAAAGGCGACACAATTAAATCAATTGCAGACCTAAAGGGTAAAACAATTTATTCAACAGGAAAAGGTCAAAACCCCGAATATATTTTAAATTATATTCTTACGGAAAACGGAATTAATCCGCAAACAGATGTTACTATTAATTTTGTTTCCAGTGAAGATTTAGTAGCAAAGCTAATAAGCGGCGAAGCTGAAATCGCTATGGCACCGGAACCTGCAGCAACAACAGTTATGGTTAAAAATCAGGAATTAAAACGCGTTCTCAGTATAAACGATGAATGGGCAAAGGTATCTGATACCAAGCTTATGATGGGATGCGTTATCGCTCTTGATAGTTATGTTGAAGCAAATGCCGCAGCCGTTGAAAAGTTTTTAGAAGAATATAAGGCTTCTATTGACTATGCCACCGTTAATACCGATGAAGCAGCAACTTATTGTGAAACTTATAAAATCGCAGCAAGCGCTGCAATTGCAAAAAAAGCAATTCCTACCTGCAACCTTTGCTATGTTGCAGGCGAGGATATGAAAACCAATGTAAACGGTTATCTCAATGTTTTATTCAATGCAGATCCAACATCTATCGGAGGTAAATTACCCGCTGATGACATCTACTACAAAGCTGACTAAAACCAAATTAATTAAAAAAACAATAAAGGCAATATGTATAGCGACCTTCTGGGGAATTATCTGGGAGGCCGCTTCCCGCCTTGTAAGCTATAACAATGAATTATTGTTACTTATTTTGCCTAGTCCACTTACGGTTTTCAAAAAGTGGACACAACTAGCATTCACATCGCCTTTTTTAAGCGCCACTGCTATAACACTCGGTCGCATTTTTTTAGGTTTCTTTTTAGGCACAGTCTTTGGTTTTTTACTCGGCATATTAACACATTTTTCAAAGCTTTTCTATTCATTAATTTCACCTGTACTTAAAATAATTCGCGCTATACCCGTTGTGGCGATAATTATATTAATGTATTTGTTTTTTTCTAGCTCCACCCTACCGATTTTAATTGTATGTCTTATGGTTTTGCCTCTTATATGGCAAACGGTTAATGATGGGCTTGAAAATACCGACAGAGAGCTTATCGAAATGGCAAAGGTCTTTAATATATCCCCTATAAAGACTCTTTTAAAGATTAAATTGCCGTATATAATACCATCGCTTCTAACCGCCTGTGTAAACGCTTTAGGTCTTGCTTGGAAATCAGGTGTTGCCGCGGACGTAATATGCTTACCTAACACATCATTAGGTACATTATTATGGCAAAGCAAGGGCAATGTGAATTATGATGAGGTATATGCAGTAACCTTAACCATTATTGCACTTAGTATTATCATAGAATTTTTGCTTAAATTCCTCTGTAACAAATATCTTTTGAACGGAGGGAATACAAATGATTGAGCTAAAACACATAAATTTTTCTTATGGCAACCAGCAGGTTTTAAAGGATTTTAATCTTACGGTGAATGATGGAGAATGCGTGCATTTATCAGGCATTTCAGGAAGCGGAAAAACAACCGCTGCCAGACTAATTTTAGGCCTTGAAGAACCGCAAATCGGCAGTATTACCGCACCCAAAAAGATTTCGTGTGTTTTTCAGGAAGACAGACTGATTGAAAATCTTAGCGTTATTAATAATATAAGAATGCCGCTTAAAAGCGAACAATATCCAATCGCTGATGAATTGCTTAAAAAAGCTAACCTATCGGATATTGCTAAGAAGCGAGTTAACGAGCTTAGCGGCGGTATGAAACGCCGTATTGCTATTATAAGAGCGATAGCCTATGGCGGCGATGCGCTGATACTTGATGAGGCGTTCACAGGTATAGATTACGAAAACAAACTAATTATTGCAGATATAGTAAAACAGGAATTTTTAGATAAGGGAAAATCAGTACTAATGATAACCCATATCAAAGAGGACGCTGACATCTTAGGTGCAAGGATAATAAATATTAAAGGAGATAGCTAAGCTATCTCCTTTATTTTATGGTTACATCATTAAACTTTACTGTGTAATTTTTATTTGGTATCTCCAATTTAAGCGGTAATCCAGCGGGGGAAAATTGAAAAATAAATTTATCGTCCCCTATTTTGCCCTCAACACTGCAATTATTCTCATTCGAAACTGCGGTGACATCCTCTTGATTTATATAATTGATAACATTATTTAAAATCGCCGCAACACCGCCATCAGGCATATTCCCCGAATCGGGAGTATATTTTATGCCGAGATACTCTGCCAATACCTTTGAGTCTGAAAAGCTGAGATTTAAACCTGCTATCTCTTCAGGGCTTATAAGATTAATATCGGTGCTTTCATCACTGATGCTGACATCAAAAACATAATCCGCATTATCGCACTCAACATAAGCCGTGAAATCTATATTATTTATCACAGGCTTTACCACTTTACTGCCTGCGCATCCGCAGAGCGTTATAAGAACAAGGAAGACACAACAAAGTTTAAATCTCAAAGGAACCTCTCCTAATCGGATATAACTTTAAGCTCCTCGATTATATCGCTGGGTATCATCGCGCGCTCTTGCATTTTTTTCGCCGCGTTGTCGGCGGCCTTACCATGCAACCAAACGGATACGCACGCCGCATCAAGCGGCTCATAGCCTTGGGCGAGTCTCGATACTATCATACCTGAAAGCACATCGCCGCTGCCGCCTGTTGCCAGACCTGAATTACCCGTTGTGTTAAAATAAACCCTACCATCGGGCGCGGCAACAATTGTGTTAGCGCCTTTAAGCACCAAGACACATTTATTTTCGGCGGCGAATTTTTTAGCGTATTTTACCCTGTTTGCTTCTATGACTTCGGTGGTGGTATTGCAAAGGCGAGCCATTTCGGCAGGATGCGGAGTTAGTATTACGGGAGCTTTAATATTTCTTATTAAATTTATGCTTCCCGCTACTGCATTTATTCCATCCGCATCAATAACAGTGGGTATGCTTGTAATTTCAAGCGTTCGCCTTATAAGCTTAACTGCATCATCACTTCTGCCAAGACCGCAACCGATAAGCAGTGCTGAGCTACTTGAAACTGAAGATAAAATCACTTTATCATATACTTCGGGCGCACCGCTTTGTGTAGTAGCGGGGGGTAAGGTTACTGCTTCGGGAACACTTGAAGTAAAGGCAGAGTAATTCTTGTCGCAAACAAGTGCTTTTACAATTCCCGCGCCACTTCGCAAAGCCGCACGAGCCGCCAAAATCTCGGCACCGCACATACCGTAGCTTCCGCAAAAAAGAAGAGCCGTTCCAAAGGTGCCCTTATGTGAATTTTTTAGTCTTTTTTTCTTAATTGGTGCTTCGATAGTTGTGTAAGCATAATCATTAAGAGGTATTCCTATATCGCAAATTATAACCTCACCGCAATATTCACTGGTTTGAGGCAATAAATTGCATAATTTATAGCAGGAAAAAGAAATGGTGAGGTCCGCTTTAAAAGCACAAGCAACCGAGCCGCCATCGCAAAAAACACCACTTGGCACATCAATAGCTATTTTTGCACAGTCATATGCATTGATTTTTTCAATTAACTGAGCAATATCTCCTGATAATAAACGATTAAGTCCAATTCCAAACAATGCATCGATAACAATATCAAATTCGCCTTCAAAGCTATGTAAAACAGGGATTCCCCTTGCACCCTCATTAAAACGCGAAGCTGTTTCTGTGGTGGGGTATCCAAAAGGAAGCAGCATACTCACATTTGCGCCGAGTTTCTTAAGCTCAGAAGCAATAACAAGACCATCGCCGCCGTTATTGCCGCTTCCGCAAATAACACACACACGCTTGCTGGCAACAAAAAATCTATCAGCGATGATTTTTGCAGCGCCCTCCCCTGCCTTTTTCATAAGCTGCGCATAAGAAAAAATGCCGTTTTTAACGGCATTATCCTCTGCGGTTTTAAGCTGTGTACAAGTTAAAACCTTCATATGAATTACTCCTTAAAAGCACTGTTAGCTATAAATTTAGGCAAAAACTTAACCATAGCCCCGCGCATTCTTTCATCAGGTGAGATAATAACAAGATGCTTGCCGCCCGTTTCCTTATCAACAACCATAAAGTAGGAGTTTTCATCTGTTTCGTTACAGGCAATTACAGTGCTTTTATAATCCCCAACGGGTTTTGCATTCGGATTATATTTTTCAAGGCGCTGGACGCTTGACAAATCAAAGCTTAAAACTCGCTTTCTTGAGCTTTTTGCAATTATTTTATCAATATCCATAGTTCCATTGGTTAAAATATATTCATATTCAACTGAAAGGAATGAATACAATTTATATGCACCGTAGACTATGCCTACCGTTGCAACAAAAGCCAGAGAGCCTAAAAAAGCAATTGAAACGATTATAAGAAGTATTGCGAGAACGGAAATTGCTATATAAAGCATCCATGTTTTTGCGGTTTTTTTTATAGAAACTAATTGTTCAAAAAAGGTATCCATAATATGAGCTCCTTTACTGAGTACTTGCATTATAATATATTTTAGTATATA
>CAZIXG010000033.1:0-10074 GCA_964543305.1 uncultured Ruminococcus sp. | reverse complement strand
CAACACCAGCCTCGGTAAGGGTGCCGCGCATTTCGCGAATCTGCTCAGGTGTGGACTCATCCACATAAGCCAGTCCCTTATCGATAAGGCGAATAGCGCACTCATAGATAAAATCGAAATAATCGGATGCATAGTACACATTATCCCAATTAAAGCCGAGCCACTTTATATCCTCCATAATAGCATCCACATACTCCACATCTTCCTTGGTGGGGTTTGTGTCATCAAGGCGGAGGTTGCACTTACCGCCATACTTTTCGGAGGTGCCAAAATCTATGCAGATAGCCTTGGCGTGGCCGATGTGAAGATATCCGTTAGGTTCGGGCGGGAAGCGGGTTTGCACTCTACTATAAACACCCTCAGCTAAATCCTCATCAATAAAATCATAGATAAAGTTGGATTGCTTTACCTCCACAACCTCATCTGTTAAAACCTTGTTTTCTTCCATTATAAAACCTCTATCATTCTGTCAATGCGACTGGAGCACTCTTCTTCCCCCAAAACCGCCATAATACTGCAAAGGTCAGGGGTGTTGGTGCGGCCTGTAATGGCAATTCTAAGCACTGTGCTAAGGTCGCCGGCACTGCCCTTGAAGGCATCGGGATTTTGTTTATATTCCTTGGTTTCTGCCGCAAAGCCGAGAGCGGGACAAATTGATTTTATTTTATCAAACCATGCCTGCCTGTCATCAGCTGCACTGTAAACCTTTTTGTATTCCTGCAAAAACGCCTTAGCATCCTGAGGCGCTATATGCTCAGGTAGTGTGTGGCAGGGGGTGTAAAGCGGCTTAAAAAAGTAAGCAAAATAATCCTTTGCCTCACTCCAGCGTGCCAAATCCTTGCGCGGTTTTTTAGCGCCATCACGGTCGATTGCGAGCATTCTCACAGAAAAATCGGGATTTGAAGTTAAAAGCTCATAGAACTCATTATCAAACTCACGCGCCCAAGCGGTAAGCTTTTCATAAACCTCGGCGCTACTCATTGAAGCCACCATAGTTTTGCTTACATCATTTAGCTTGTTTTCATCGAAAAGTGCGCCTGAAACGCTCATCTTTTTAAGGTTGAACTTAAACTTGCGGTAATCCTCAGTGGGGTTAGCCCTTCGCCAATCCTCAAAATCAGAGGCGGCGATGGTCATAAGATATTCGATAACACTTATCTGCTCATATCCCTGCTCGGCAAAGAAATGAACTGCAGCCTCGGGGTCCTTGCGCTTGGAAATCTTGCGCTTGGCGCCGCCATCAAGCTTCATTATAGGTGAAACATGGCCATACTTCGGCGCCTTGAAGCCCAAAAGCTTAAATAACTCAATATGCTTAGGTGTGGAGGATATCCATTCGTCCCCGCGAAGAACATGGGTGGTGTGCATAAGATGGTCATCAATAGCGTGCGCAAAGTGATATGTGGGTATACCATCAGATTTCAGAAGAACAAAATCCTCATCATTTTCGGGCATTTCAATTCTGCCCTTAATAGTATCATCAAAAGCAATACGGTTTTGCTCGCTACCCGTTGAACGGAGTCTTATAACAAAGGGCTTACCCTCATCAATAAGCGCTTTCGCCTCATCATAGCTTATATCGCGGTGCTTAGCATACTCGCCGTGATAGCCTGTGCGGATTTTATTTTTTTCCTGCACCTGCCTTACGGCTTCTAAATCTTCAGCTGTGCAAAAGCACGGATATGCAAGACCTTTTTTAATAAGGTCCTTAACATAGGTCTGATAAATTTCAGCGCGGCGGCTTTGCTGATAGGGGCCATATTCACCGCGTTCTTCTGTGCCGCTTATAAAGCCCTCATCAATAGTGATACCAAAACGGTTAAGGCCATCAATTATATCCTCTATTCCGCCCGCAACCTCACGCTTTTTATCGGTATCCTCTATTCTTGTGTAGAAAACACCGCCTGTTGAGGTGGCTGTGATTCGGTTCACAAGAGATGTGAAAAGCGTGCCTAAATGCAGATAGCCTGTGGGGCTTGGTGCAATTCGAGTAACGCGGGCACCCTCAGGCAAATTTCGCGCGGGGTATAAATTTTCAAAATATTCGGGAGTTTTATCAATGTGCGGCAGCAGAAGCTCCGCCATCATTTCACTGTGGTTCATCTAGATTTCTCCTATTTGCTGAGAAGTTTATTAAGCTCTGTCATAAAGGTGTTTATATCCTTGAATTGGCGGTAAACAGAGGCAAAACGAACATAGGCTACCTCATCAATATTCTTAAGCTTTTCCATAACAAGCTCGCCTATCTTATCGCTCTGTACCTCGCGGTCAAGAGAGTTCTGAATAACGGCTTCTATATCATTGATAGCGCGGTCAAGCATTTCAATGGATACAGGACGCTTTTCGCAGGCGCGAAGCATACCCGTGAGCAGCTTCTGACGGTCAAATGTTTCGCGTGAGCCATCCTTCTTAATAACAACTATGGGAAGATTTTCAATCATCTCATAGGTAGTGAAGCGCTTTGTACATTTTAGGCACTCACGACGGCGGCGGATTCGCTCACCCTCATCTGTTGGGCGGGAATCAATAACCTTACTTTCTTCGTAACCGCAATAGGGACATTTCATAATCAAAACCACCTATACATATAATTATTTCCAATTATATCATAAAAATATAGCAATTACAAGGGAAATATACGCTATATATGGCATTGCAATTAATTTGCAAGTATGATAAAATATATAATTAAAGAATGGGGGAATGTTTACCTTATGGGAATAATTTTAGCCTCAAAATCGCCCCGCAGAAAAGAATTGCTCTCTCTTATGGGGTTAGATTTTAAAATAATTACGGAAGATATTGACGAAACTATGGATAGTTCGCTCCCCGTGGAGGATGAGGTTGCAAGACTGAGCCTTGAAAAGGCGAAGGCGGTTCGTGTTTGCGATACCGATATTGTGATTTCGGCAGACACTGTGGTGGTTTTCGATGGCAGTGTGATGGGAAAACCCAAAAGTACTGATGAAGCCCGCAGGATGCTTAAAAGCCTTTCGGGTAACACTCATAAGGTGCTCACAGGTGTTACGGTAAAGCGTGCTAAAAGCTGCATCACAAAGACTGTTAGCACGCTTGTTACCTTCCGCCAGCTTGACAGTGAGGAAATAGAAGCATATATAAAATCGGGCGAGCCGATGGATAAAGCGGGCGCTTACGGCATTCAAGGCGCCGCCGCAGTTTTTGTTTCCCGAATTGAGGGTGACTATTTTAATATTGTAGGTCTTCCCGTTTGCACACTTTATGAGATGCTAAAGCAGTTTTGAGTATTTTTTGGAGGGATAAAATGTCCGCAACTATTACTAAGCTATCAAACGGTGCCGAGGGTGTTTTTATAAAAAACTCCCGCTTCAACACCACACTGATTTCCTTTAATTTTTATATACCCTTAAGTCGCGAAACGGCGGCAGAATATGCACTGCTGCCCTTTGTGCTTACAAGCTGCAGTAAAAAATATCCCGATTTTTCACGCCTTAATTTTAAGCTTTCAAAGCTTTACGGAGCAGACCTTACGGCCAGCGCGGAAAAGGTTGGCGATTATCAGCTGCTTAAAATCTGTATATCGGTAATCGAGGACCGCTTTACATTAGATAACGAATCACTTTGTGACCAAGCGATAGAGCTGCTAACAAGCCTTGTTTTCGAACCCAAAACAGAAAACGGCGCCTTTTTCTACGAGGATTTAGAGCGTGAAAAGCGCAAGGCTATCGAGCATATCCGCGGCGAAATTGCCGAAAAACGCATTTACGCTAAAAAGAGAATGCTCGAAGAAATGTATAAAGATGATGCATATGGCACACCAAAATGCGGCACCGAAGAGGATATAAACAAAATAACAGGCGAAAGCCTTTTTAAGGCTTGGAATTATGTTTTATCCCATGCAAAAATCCGTGTGAATGTTATATCCCGCAGTATGCCCGCGGGACTTTTCAACGGCATTTCCGAAAGACTTTCTACGATAGACAGAGAGGATGTTTGTGACTGCCGCGACACCGCTTCTACAAAGGCGGCAGATAAAGTAAACACCGTTACCGAAAGGATGGATGTGGCTCAGGGCAAGCTTTGTATAGGCTTTTCGAGCGAGCTTTACGGTGATGATTCTAAAACCGCTCCGCTTACCGTTATGTGTGATATTTTAGGTGGTGGACCTTATTCCAAGCTATTTAATAATGTTCGTGAAAAAATGAGCCTTTGCTATTACTGCTCAGCCTCCTGCGTTAAGGTTAAGGGACTGCTTGCAGTGGATAGCGGTGTTGAGGCTAAAAATGCCGAAAGGGCGCAAAAAGAGATATTAAACCAGCTTGAAGCTATAAAGCAGGGTGAAATTTCAGACTTCGAGTTTGAATCCTCAATTAAGAGTATTATCGACTCTCTTAATTCTTATAACGACTCTCAGGGGCTTCTGGATGTGTGGTATTCGATAAAAATAGCAAACGAGGCACTTACCTCACCCGAGGAAATGACACAGATGATTAGTGCTGTTACTCTAAAGCAGGTAATCGAAGCCGCTCGCGGAGTTCGGCTTCACACCGTTTACCGCCTTATGCCAAAGGAGGATGAAATATGATAAAAAAACAACTCTTTGAAAGCTCCGTCCAGCAAAGCTATATAAAAGCAGTGCACCCTTCAGGACTTGAAATTTACATTATGGAAAAGCAAGAATATTCCTCCTCATATGCAATTTTCGGAACTAAGTACGGCTCTATTGATACTAAGTTTTCTAAAAACGGCGGTGAGGAAATCTCGGTGCCTGAGGGTATTGCCCACTACCTTGAGCACAAGCTTTTTGAAAGCGAGGATGGCGATGCCTTTTCAAAATTTGCCAAAACGGGCGCATCGGCGAATGCCTTTACCTCGTTTGACAGAACCTGCTATCTTTTTTCCTGCAGTGACAGATTTTATGAGAATTTAGATATACTGCTTGGCTTTGTGCAGTCCCCTTATTTTACAGAGGAAACGGTAAAAAAAGAGCAGGGCATTATAGGGCAAGAGATAAGAATGTATGATGACAGTCCCTCTTGGCGTGTTATGTTTAATCTTCTTATGAATATGTATCACTGCCATCCTGTGAGAATTGATATTGCGGGAACGGTGGAATCAATAGCAAAAATTGATGCCGATTTACTCTATAAATGCTATGAAACCTTCTATAACCCCGCTAATATGTTTATCTGCATTGCAGGTAATGTTGATGCGGATAAGGTTTTAGAAAGAATTGAAAAGGGCATTATTAACCACGCGCCAGTTGAGATAACAAGAGGTGCTTTCTGCGAGCCGCAAACGGTGGTTTCAAACCTTGTGGAGCAAAAGCTTGCAGTGCAGATTCCTTTGTTCTGCTTAGGATACAAGCAAAAAATCACCACGCCCTACCGCCGACTGAAAAGCAAGGTGTGTGTGAATTTACTGCTCGAGATAATCTGTGGAGATGCCTCTCCTCTTTATGCGCGCCTTATGAACGAGGGGCTTATAAATGATGAGTTCGACTGTGAATACTTCACAGGTAACGGCTATGCGGCTGTGATTTTTGAGGGTGAATCAAAAAATCCTCAGCGTGTGGCAGATGAAATAAAGAAGGAAATTGCTCGCCTTCGCATTGAGGGCATTGATAAAAAACTCTTTTCGGCAGTAAAATGCGGTATGTACGGAGCGGCGATAAGGAGATTTAACAGTGTTGAAAGCGTGGCAATGCAGTTTTCCGAGTGCGCAATGTTTGATTATAATCTCTTTGACGAGATAAAGCTTTTAAAAACAGTTTCCTATGATGATGTCTTAAAGCGCCTTGATGTTTTCAGCGATGAAAACGCAGTTTTATCGGTTATTAACCCTTTGGAGGAAGTATAAATGACATATAATGTTACACTTTTTGGTATTAATATGACGCTAAACCCCATCGCATTTTCAATACCCATAGGCGGTGGCTGGGATATTTATTGGTATGGAATAATAATTGCCTTAGGCTTCACGCTGGCGGTTATTTACGGGCTTAAAAACGCTGAACGATATTTGATTGATGTGGACCGTATGCTTGATGTGGTGATAGTGACAACACCCGTTGCTATTCTTTGCGCAAGGATTTACTATGTACTGTTTGATGGAGTTAAGATAACCAGTGTTAGCGATTTCTTCGGCTTTGGAAGCTCCTCAGGCTTTTCAGGAATTGCCATTTACGGCGGCGTTATCGGCGCATTTGCCTGCGGCGCCTTGATGTGCAAAATCAAAAAAATAAAGCTTTTTGATATGACCGACCTTGCCGCCACCGCATTTCTTATCGGACAAGGTGTTGGCCGCTGGGGCAACTTTATGAATCAGGAGGCTTATGGCGGCTTCACAGGCAGCTCTTGGTGGGGTATGCAGAGTAACCGAACTATCGCAGAAATGGGCGAAGGACTTGTTCACCCCTGCTTCCTCTATGAATCAATATGGTGCATAGCAGGCTTTTTTGTACTTAACCACTTCTCTAAAAAGCGCCGTTTCAGCGGTGAAATTTCACTTATGTACTGCGCGTGGTACGGCTTTGGCAGAGCAATTATAGAGCTAATGAGAACAGATAGTCTTATGATAGGAAGCATAAAGGTTTCATGCCTACTTTCTATTGTTATCTGCCTTGGCGCCATTGCCGCAATTATACTTATAGGCAGAAGCAAAAGAACTATTGAAAACGAAAAGACATATACTTCAATGTTTGAGGAAAACGAGGAGAAAAACGAAAATGAGTAATATAATAGACGGTAAGGCGGTATCGGCGGCTGTGAAGCAGGCGGTGGCTGAGGAAGTAAAACAGCTCAATGCAAAGGGAGTTACAGTAGGTCTTGCAGTAATTCTTGTGGGCGAGGACCCTGCTTCAAAGATTTATGTTGCCAACAAGGAAAAGGCTTGCGAGGCTCTTGGAATAATTTCTAAGAAATTTGTTTTACCCGCAGATACCACACAGGAGAAGCTATTAGAGCTTATTGATAAGCTTAATAATGATAAAAGCATTAACGGCATCTTATGCCAGCTGCCGCTACCAAAGGGACTTGATGAAAAGGCGGTTATAAATGCTATTTCCCCCGAAAAGGATGTGGATGCCTTCCACCCCGTTAATGTGGGCAAGATTATGATAGGCGATTATGACTTTGTGCCCTGCACACCCGCAGGCGTTATGGAAATGCTTTCTTACTACGATATTGATGTTGCGGGTAAAAGCTGTGTTGTTATAGGCCGCTCTAACATAGTTGGAAAGCCTATGGGAATGCTGCTGCTACATAAAAACGGCACCGTTACCATCTGCCACTCACGCACTAAAAACTTAAGTGAGGTTACACGCGGCGCCGATATACTCGTTGCCGCAGTGGGAAGAGCGAATTTCGTGACCGCAGATATGGTGAAGGCGGGTGCGGTTGTTATCGATGTTGGAATGAACAGAAATGAGGGTAAGCTTTGCGGAGATGTGGATTTTGAAGCGGTATCCCAAAAGGCTTCCTATATCACCCCCGTTCCGGGCGGCGTGGGACCGATGACCATAGCAATGCTTATGAAGAACACCCTTACTGCTGCAAAGCGCCAAAATAACATTATATAAAGGTGATTTTTTGAAAATCAGAATACTTGCGGTAGTTGCCGTTATAATGATGCTGCTGAGCTTTCAGGTTTCAGCAGTGGTTTATGAATATGAGATAAACGCGGGTGATGATTTCACATCCGCTCGCGCGGGTGATGACCTTACTTCTTTATCAGAAAAGCTTAATATGCAAATTGGTGAGCTTAAATCCTTTTTTAACTCCAACGGAATTTTATATCTTGCGGTATCGGATGATACCAAAACTCAGATAAGGCTTTCCTCGTTCACAGATAATTTTTCATCATCTGTGGGTGATATAGAATATCTTAACGATGAGAAGCTGAATGAGTTTATGGCTTCTGTTTGTGGGGAAGGCGGTGGTGAGCTAACCACGATTTCCGATAGAAAATTCATAGTCACCAAGAAAACACTTACCGATAGCGGCGGAGTTTACACCGTTACGCAATACATAACCGTTTGCGGTGGTAACAGCTACTACCTATCCTGCTATAATTCGGGTGAGGAAGCCTCTGATACGGTTAAGGAAATAGTTTCCACATTTAAGCTTAACGAAATTCCATCTGATGATGGAAATATTCTCACAGGATACAATATATTAATCATTTCAGGTATACTGCTATTTTTTGTAGTAGGCTGTGCTATGATTGTAGGTATTGTGCGGGCAACAAAGAAAAAAGAGGAATAAAAACAGAGCAGCCTGAAGTTCACTTCAAGCTGCTCTGTTTTATTGCGGAACTATAAACGGTATGCCAAAAAAATCGGTGAGAGACACAACCACATTTGCGGCTATAGCCTCGATATTATCCCTTATCCACACCGCATCATCATAATTATCATGGTAGGCAAATTCAATAAGCACCGCAGGCGCTTTTGTTCTGCGCACTTCGCCGAGCGTTGTGGTGGGAACTGTGCGAACAAGCTCAGGCAATGGGTATATAAGCTTTAGATTATTGGCTAATATCTCTGCCGCGCGCCTGCCGTTCACGCTTGTGGGATAATAGTAAACCTCGGTGCCCCGACGCGCGCCGTCACCACTACCCGTTGCATTTGAATGCAAGGCTAAATGCAGGTCATAATTCCCCATATTAGACTCTCTGATTGATGAAGCGGCGGTCATATCAGGTGTGTTGCGCGTAAAGGATATTCCGCTTGCATATAAATATGGCTCCATCGCATCGGCAATAAGATTCATATAATATTCCTCGTTGCCGCCGATGATATAAGGATTAAACTCCTGTGTAGACGGACTAAGATAAATACTTGGCATATTAAAAACCTCCCTTTAAGACTATGCTTTAAAGGGAGGCTTTATGTTACTTGATATTCTCTTTAACGGCTTTGCGCACCACTGAGGAAAACCAGCAGTAAAGCGCTTCGCCAAGCTCTTGGAATATAGGGTCACCATCGTGGAGACAGAGCATCGCAAAGGTCTGTCCAATGCGGCGGTCAACCTCACCGCCTCTGCGGAAGGCGAGGTAATAAAATGAGAAAGCGCCCGTATCTGATGAGGAATTATAAAGCTCCTCACTGTGCTTTTTTAATGTATCGAGAAAGCTTTTCTGCGCGATTCCCGAAAGTGTATCATCGGCAATATACTGCTCAAAGCCCGCGGTAGCGGTAAAGGAAAGCAGCAATCTTCTTTGCAGCAGCATATCCTTATCGCGTGCACTTTCATCATCAACACTATCAGCATCGGCGATAAATTTAAGCGCAACTGCCTTGCCCGCTAATTTGGCACCATTCATCTTTTCACGGTCGGCAGATATATTTTCCTGCGACTTAAGCCTGTTACGGCGCACATCCTCAGAGGGCTTATCCCCTGCAATTTTAATATCCTTGTCAATATCAACGAACAAGTTTATCACCTACCTAATTCATTTTTAGCTTCACATTTTATCCCGCTTTATATTCCTTCAAGGCCAAAGCTAATTGCGCGGGACAGGATGTGTTTTTAAAACCGCACTTAACATCTTCAAGTTTATTGATAACTTCATCTATGTGCATACCCTCAACAAGACGGCTTATCCCCTTTAGGTTGCCGTTGCAGCCACCCACAAAAGACACCGACCTTACTATATCGTTTTCGAGCTCGATATCAATGCTTCGGGAGCACACTCCATTTGTTTTATATGTGAATTTCATAGAGATTATTCCTTTTAAGGACTTTTATGTAGTAAAAGCCCTTATCTATCCTTAAATTTATTGCTTCTTACGGGATGGCGTAGCTTTCTGAGCGCCTTAGCCTCTATCTGGCGAATGCGCTCACGGGTAACATTAAATTCTGTGCCCACCTCTTCAAGTGTGTGGCAACGGCCATCCTTAAGACCGAAGCGCAGGCGGATAACCGCCTCCTCACGGGGAGTGAGGGTATGAAGAACGCTATCAATATCCTCGTTGGTTATGGTCTTTAACGCGGCATCATCAGGAGCGAGAGCATCCTCATCGCGAATAAAGTCCATAAGGCGGGAATCCTCCTCAGGACCTATGGGTGTTTCCATAGAAACAGGCTCCTGAGC